>NZ_JACSQE010000011.1:10837-62375 GCF_014836745.1 Oerskovia gallyi | reverse complement strand
CCCCACGCCCGATAAAGGGCACTAGCACCTCAAGCTAGCGCGTCTGCCATTCCGCCACCCGGACAGGTGTCAGGTCCCGGCGTTCCCGCCGGGGGCCTTGCGGGGAAAAACATAACACGTCTCGGGCACCGAGCGTGCATCCGGCCCGTGGGGCAGACTGGGGAGCGTCCCCGGGCCCGTCGCACCGGTCGGTGCAGGTCAGGGGCGGTTTCATCGTCAAACCGACAGCGGATGGGGTGCTCGTGGCTGAGGACAAGGACGCAGGACCCGACGACGTCACGGCGTCGAGCCCGGGGAGCGGGGCCGACCGCCCGGCGGCGTCCGTCAAACACCTGGCCGGGCTGAGCCCCGCGGCCAAGAAGGTCGCGGGCGCGCGCCGCAACCCGTCGGTCGTGGGGGCCGACGACTCCGTGCCGGCGTGGCTGCGCACGAGCGCGGGCTGGTCGTGGCGGATCCTGCTGCTGGTCGCGGCGGTCGGCCTGGTCTTCTTCGCGACGTCCCAGGTGCAGATCGTCTTCATCGCGGTCTTCCTGGCCCTGGTCATCACCTCGGTCCTGAATCCCGTGACCGACTGGTACGCCAAGATCATGCCGCGCGGGCTCGCGACGGGCCTCGCGCTCCTGTCGGCCTTCCTGGTGCTCGGCGGGCTGCTGACGTACGTCATCACGTCGGTCGCGGGCCAGTGGGAGAGCCTCGCGGGGCAGTTCAACACCGGCATCGAGAAGATCTTCGACTTCCTGGAGAACGGGCCGCTGCCCGTGACGATCACCCCGCAGGACATCGAGACCTGGATAGAGAACGCCCGCACGTGGATCACCGAGCACGGCGGCGACATCGCGAGCCAGGCCGCGGCGAGCGCGGGCTCGGTCTTCGAGGCGTTCGCGGTCCTCGCTCTCGCGATCTTCTGCACCATCTTCTTCCTGGCGCGCGGCAAGGACATGTGGACGTGGTTCCTCAACCAGCTCCCGTCCCGCTCGCGCGAGACCTGGACGCTGGCCGGGGGAGCGGGCTGGTACACGTTCTCCGGCTACGCCCGGGGCACGGTCATCATCGCCCTGGTGGACGGGATCCTCGCCGCCATCGTCCTGGTGGTCCTCGGGGTGCCGCTCGCTGCGCCGCTCGCGGTCCTGGTGTTCATCGGCGCGTTCATCCCCCTCATCGGTGCCCCGGCCGCGATGGTCATCGCGATGGTCGTCGCGCTGGCGGCGAACGGCATCGTCAACGCCGCGCTCGTCGGCATCTTCATCGCCCTCATCGGCCAGTTCGAGGGGCACATCCTGCAGCCCCTGGTGATGGGCAAGCAGGTCTCGCTGCACCCGGTCGTGGTGGCGCTCGCGGTGACGTCCGGGACGTTCATCGCGGGCATCCTCGGTGCGGTCGTGTCCGTGCCGCTCGTCGCGGTCGCGTGGGCGGTGTTCAGCAGGCTGCGACGCAAGGACCCGCCCATGGAGAAGGAGATCCCCACGGCCAAGGAGATCGCGCTCTCCGGCAAGGAACGCTCCTCGAACGGCTCGAACGGCTCGAACGGCTCGAACGGCAAGGGGAGCGACAAGGAGGCGACGGCCGACGCCTGAGGCGGGCGTCGTCGTCGGGCAGGAGGACGGCCCGACGGCGCCGCTCGCCTCGCGCCGCCGGCGCCCGCGCGACAGCACCAGGACGAGCGGCGCAAATCGCTCGCCGCTCCGGCCGGCGGCCTGCCACAGTTCTCGCCATGAGCACGAACACCACGAAGAACGCGGCGACCCGCCTGACCCCGACCCTGTGGAGCTGGGCCTCGATCCTCGACGACGGCGCCCGCGAGCAGGCAGAGCGCACGTCGACCATGCCCTTCGTCCACCCGCACCTCGCCCTCATGCCCGACGCGCACCTGGGCCTGGGCGCGACCGTGGGCTCCGTGATCCCCACGCTGCGCTCGATAATCCCCGCCGCGGTCGGCGTCGACATCGGCTGCGGCATGGTCGCGGTCCGGACCCAGTACACGGCCGGCGACGTCACCGGGCCCGCATTGCGCGACCTGCGGCTCGCGATCGAGAAGGCCGTGCCGACGAGCGCCGGCTCCTACAACCAGCGCCTGACCGACACGGCGACGGCTCGCGTCGCCGAGCTCGAGGCGCTCGCGGACAAGGCGGGGTTCGATCCCGCGCGGTACGCCGGGAACTGGCGCCTGCAGCTCGGTTCGCTGGGGTCCGGGAACCACTTCATCGAGGTCAGCCTCGACGAGGAGGACCGGGTCTGGTTCTTCCTGCACTCGGGGTCGCGCGGCGTGGGCAACAAGATCGCGCAGCACCACATCGCGGTCGCGCGCGAGCTCATGACCCGGTACTGGATCGACCTGCCGGACAAGGACCTCGCGTACCTCGTCGAGGGCACCGACGAGTTCTGGGCGTACATCCGCGAGCTGCGGTGGGCCCAGCACTTCGCGCTGCTCAACCGCGAGGAGATGATGGACCGCGTCGTGGCCGCGTTCGACGCCTGGTCGGGGCTCGCCCCGGTCGAGGAGGCCGAGCGCATCAACTGCCACCACAACTTCACCGAGCGCGAGCACCACTTCTCGAAGGACGTGTGGGTCTCGCGCAAGGGCGCGATCCGTGCCCGCGAGGGCGACCCGGGGCTCATCCCGGGGTCCATGGGCACCGCGTCGTACGTCGTCGTGGGCAAGGGGCACCCGCTCGCGCTCGACTCCGCGCCGCACGGGGCGGGGCGCGAGTACTCGCGGAGCAAGGCGCGCAAGACGTTCACGCACGACCAGCTCCGCGAGGCCATGGCCGGGATCGAGTACCGCGACACCGACGCGTTCATCGACGAGATCCCGGCCGCCTACAAGTCGATCGACCGGGTCATGCAGGACGCGGCGGACCTCGTCGAGGTCCGCCACACCCTGCGGCAGATCGTCAACGTCAAGGGCGACTGACCTGTCGCCCTGGGGTGCCGAGAACGGGGTTGAGATCGTCTCCGGGTCGGAAACGGCCTCAACCCCGTTCTCGGCACCGGGGCCCGGCCCGACGGCGGAGCGCCCCCTCGACGAGGGTGCGCTTCCGGGCGCTCGACGCGCGCGATCCGCGTGCACGCGACACGCTGACGGCATGAGGATCGGGATACCTGCCGAGGTCAAGAACAACGAGTTCCGCGTCGCGCTGACCCCCGCGGGCGCCCATCACCTGGTCGCGGCGGGGCACGAGGTCCTGGTCCAGGCGGGTGCCGGGACAGGCTCGGCCATCTCCGACGAGGACTTCACGTTCGCGGGCGCGCAGGTCCTGGGCACGGCCGAGGAGGTCTGGGGGCGCGCCGAGCTCGTCTGCAAGGTCAAGGAGCCCGTGCCGAGCGAGTACCCGTTGCTGCGCAACGACCTGCTGCTGTTCGCCTACCTCCACCTGGCCGCCGATCCCCTCGGCACGGCCGCGCTGCTCGACGCCGGGACCACCGCGGTCGCCTACGAGACCGCCCAGGCGCCCGACGGTTCCCTGCCGCTCCTCGCGCCCATGAGCGAGGTGGCCGGGCGCATGGCGACCCAGGTCGGGGCCTACCACCTGATGCGACCCGCGGGCGGCTCGGGCGTGCTGCTCGGCGGCGTCCCCGGCAGCAGGCCGGGACGCGTCGTGATCCTCGGTGGCGGGACCGCCGGCCGGCACGCGGCCGAGATCGCCGTCGGGATGCGCGCCGAGGTCACGATCCTCGACCTGTCGCTGCCCGTGCTGCGCGCGCTCGACCAGGAGTTCGCGGGCCACGTGCGGACCGTCGCGTCGAGCGCGTACGCGATCGAGCAGGAGGTGCTCACGGCCGACCTGGTGATCGGTGCGGTGCTCGTCGCGGGGGCCAGGGCGCCGCGCCTCGTCACGAACGACCTCGTGTCCCGCATGAAGCCCGGCTCGGTGCTCGTCGACATCGCCGTCGACCAGGGCGGGTGCTTCGAGGACACCCGCCCCACCACCCACGACGAGCCCACCTTCCGGGTGCACGGCTCCACGTTCTACTGCGTCGCGAACATGCCCGGCGCGGTCCCCGTGACCAGCACGCACGCCCTGACGAGCGCGACCCTGCCGTACCTCGCGCTCCTCGCGGACGGCGGGACGAGCGCGCTGCGCAGCGTCCCGCTGCTGCGCAGCGGGCTGACGACCGTGTCCGGGACCCTCGTCAACGAGCAGGTGGGCGCCGCGCTCGACCTGTCCTGGACGCGCGCCGAGGACGTCCTGGGGGACTAGCTCCGGTCGCTTCCCGAAATGCCCTGTCGGCCCTCATGGCGTGGTGGCATGCTGTCCGGATGGAACCTTTCGTCCTCGCCAACGAACGCGTCCACCTCGCCATGCCCACCGCGACGGACGTCGACCGCATCACCGAGCTCTGCCAGGGAGCGGAGATCGCCGCGTGGACTACCGTGCCCAGCCCGTACACGCGCGCCGACGCAGCGTCCTTCATCGAGGAGATCGTGCCCGAGGCGTGGCGCACGGGGCGGGGGAGCACGTGGGCGATCCGCCGCCCGGACGCCCCGGACGCTCCCGTCCTGGGCATGGTCGGGATCACCCTGGACCCCGCGCCCACGCGCGAACGATCGGCCGAGATCGGGTACTGGCTCGCGCCCGAGGCGCGGGGCGAGGGGCTCATGTCGGAGGCCGCCCGCCTCGTGGTCGACTGGGCGTTCGACCCCGAGGGCCTGGGGCTCTCGCGCATCGTCTGGACCGCGTACACCGGCAACTGGGCCTCGCGCCGCGTCGCGTGGCGGCTCGGGTTCCGGGTCGAGGGCACGGTGCGGGGCTTCGGCATCCAGCGGGGCGCACGTCGGGACGCGTGGATCGGGACGTTGCTCGCCGGCGACCCGCGCGAACCGGTCGAGCCGTGGCCGTCCGCCGAGGCAGGGGACCACGCGGGCCAGACGCGGGCACGCTGACCTCGCCGGGAATGATGTCGTGAGCCGGGCGCCCGCCGGGTGAAGATAGGACGCATGACGAGCACCCTCGACCCGGCCAACCCGTTCGCCGCGGCGTCCACCCTCCCGTACCAGCTCCCCGACTTCACGACGATCCGCGAGGAGCACTACCTCCCCGCCCTCCGCGCCGGCATGGAGGCCGAGCGTGCGGAGGTCGAGGAGATCGTCACCAACCCCGAGGCGCCCACGGTCGCCAACACGCTCGAGGCTCTCGAGTCCGCGGGCCAGCTCCTGACCCGCGCGGTCACGGTCTTCTACAACGTCGCGAGCGCCGACTCGACACCCGGCCTCGAGGACATCGAGGAGACCGTCGCGCCCGAGCTCTCGGCGCACCACGACGCGATCTACATGGACGCGCGCCTGTACGCGCGGGTCCGGGCGCTCCAGGACGCCGTCGACGCCGGTGAGCTCACGCTCGAGGCGGACACGGCCTGGCTCCTGCACACGCTGCTGGTCGACTTCCGCCGCTCGGGCATCGAGCTCGACGCCGCCGACCAGGACCGCCTGCGCGAGCTCAACGGGAAGCTGACCTCGCTCGAGGCCGCGTTCGGTCGCAAGCTGCTCGCGGGCGCCAACGCCGCGAGCGTCCTGGTCGACGACGCCGCCGAGCTCGAGGGCCTGCCCGAGGACGCGATCGCGGCCGCGGCCGCCGCGGCCGCGACGCGCGGTCACGAGGGCAAGTACCTCCTGGAGATGCAGCTGCCCACGCAGCAGGGCGTCATCGCGTCGCTCGCTCGCCGCGAGACCCGCGAGCGCGTCCAGCAGGCGTCCATGACGCGTGGCGCCACGGCCGACGACAACGACACGCGCCAGATCGTGCTCGACCTCGCGCGCCTGCGCGCCGAGCACGCGCGGCTCCTCGGGTACGACCACCACGCGTCGTACATCGCCGAGGACGCGACGGCCAAGACGACCGACGCCGTCAACGCGATGCTCGCGCGCCTCGCGCCTGCCGCGGTCGCGAACGCCCGCCGTGAGGCCGGGGACCTCGAGGTCGCGCTCGCCCGCGAGGCCGGCGACGACGCCGAGCTGCGCGCCTCGGACTGGGCGTACCTCGCCGAGCAGGTCCGCAAGGAGCGCTACTCGCTCGACGACGCCGCGCTGCGTCCCTACCTCGAGCTCGACCGGGTCGTGACCGACGGCGTGTTCAAGGCCGCGAACCTGCTCTACGGCATCTCGTTCGCCGAGCGCACGGACCTCGTGGGCTACCACCCCGACGTCCGCGTGTTCGAGGTCTTCGACGGCCCGGTCGGCGAGCGCGACCAGGGCCTCGGGCTGTTCCTCGCCGACTTCTACACGCGCGAGTCCAAGCGGGGCGGAGCGTGGATGAACAACCTCGTCGACCAGAACCACCTGCTCGACCAGCCGCCCGTCGTCGTGAACAACCTCAACATCGTCAAGCCCCCGGCGGGCGAGCCGACGCTGCTCGTGTGGGACGAGGTCATCACGCTCTTCCACGAGTTCGGCCACGCGCTGCACGGCCTGTTCTCGGACGTGCGCTACCCGTCGCAGTCGGGCACCGAGGTGCCTCGCGACTTCGTGGAGTACCCCTCGCAGGTCAACGAGATGTGGGCCTGGGAGCCCACGATCCTCACGTCCTACGCGGTCCACCACGTCACGGGCGAGCCCATGCCGGCCGAGTGGGCCCGGACCATGCTCGCCTCGCGCCTGTTCAACGAGGGCTTCGGGACGACCGAGTACCTCGCGGCCGCGCTGCTCGACCAGGCCTGGCACCAGCTCGCCCCCGAGCAGGTCCCCACGAGCGTCGACGAGGTCCTGCCGTTCGAGGCCGCTGCGCTCGACGCGGCCGGGGTCGCCTTCGCGCCCGTGCCACCCCGCTACCGCACGACGTACTTCAACCACGTGTTCGGTGGTGGCTACTCGGCCGGCTACTACTCCTACATCTGGTCCGAGGTCCTCGACGCCGACACCGTGACCTGGTTCGAGGAGAACGGTGGCCTGAACCGGGCCAACGGCGACGCGTTCCGCAAGAAGCTGCTCGCACGCGGCGGCTCGGTCGACCCCATGGTCGCGTTCGCGGACCTGCGTGGCCGCGACCCGGAGATCGCGCCGCTCCTGACGCGTCGCGGGCTCGACGCGTAGTCCCCGCTCCATCGCGCTCCCGAGCGCCGAGGTGGCCCCCGGTCGACCTCGGCGCTCGGCCGTCCGGGCCAGGGTCGGTTCAGGGGCCAGGTGGGGGACACCCCCGATGTGCCCGACGGCGGGCCCTGCCTAGCCTGGGGTGAGCCGCACCGGGCGTCCGCACGACAGCGACCCGCTCACCGCGGCACCAGCCACCTTGGGAGCATCGCACCGACATGACCGCCACCCCCGACGACGACGCCGTCGCCTCTGCGACCACCGCCGAGGCGGACGGTCCCGTCGGGCCTGCGCCCCGCCGTCGGCGCCGCTGGGTGGTCGTCGTGGGGGTGCTCGTCGCCCTCGTCGCCGGTGGGATCGCCGGCGGCGTCGCCGTGGCCTTCTCGCGCGGTGCGACCTCGACGGCCGGCGAGGTCGAGTTCACACGGCCCCTCGCGATCCCGCCGCTCGCGACCTCGACCGTCGAGGACGGGGTCCGGGTCTTCACGCTCGACCTGCAGGAGGGCGAGACGGACCTGGGCCAGGGCGGTCCCACCCCGACCCTCGGCGTCAACGGCTCGTTCCTGGGCCCGACGGTGCGCGCGGCGCGCGGCGAGCAGGTCCGGATCGACGTCACGAACTCGATGACCGAGACCAGCACGCTGCACTGGCACGGCATGAAGCTGCCCGCGGTCATGGACGGCGGCCCGCACCAGCAGGTCGAACCGGGGCAGACGTGGTCGCCGACCTGGACGATCGACCAGCCCGCCGCGACGCTCTGGTACCACCCGCACCTGCACGGACGAACCGCCGACCACGTGTACCGGGGCCTGGCCGGTCTCTTCCTGCTCGACGAGCCCGCAGGGTCGCCCGAGGCTGCGGTCCAGGACGCCCTGCCGCACGAGTACGGCGTCGACGACGTCCCGCTCGTCGTCCAGGACAAGAAGTTCCACGCCGACGGCAGGCTCGACGACGCGGACCCGTTCCTGTCGAGCACGGGGGTGCGGGGCTCGGTCGTCCTCGTGAACGGCACCGCGAACCCCTACCTCGACGTCACGACCGAGCGGATCCGGCTGCGGATCCTCAACGGCTCCAACGCGCGCGTCTACGCCTTCGGGTTCGACGACGGCCGCGACCTCCAGGTGGTCGGCTCCGACGGCGGTCTCCTGGACGGGCCCGTCACGACCGACCGCCTCCAGCTCTCCCCGGGGGACCGCGCCGAGGTCGTGGTCGAGGTCTCGCCGGGAGAGCGGGCCGTGCTGCGCAGCTTCCCGCAGGAGCTCGGCGCGAACCCGTTCACCGTGCGGTTCTCCGGCGGTGACGACACGCTCGACGTCCTCGAGCTGCGGGCCGCAGCCGAGCTGGCACCGTCGGCCCCCGTGCCGGCCGTGCTGGGGGTCCTGCCCGTCGCGGACGAGTACGCCTCGACCGTCACGCGCCGCTTCGAGCTCTCGGGAACCTCGATCAACGACCAGGACATGGACCTTCGCCGCATCGACGAGGTCGTCGACGCCGGCGCGACCGAGGTCTGGGAGGTCACGGGACTCGACGACACCCCGCACAACTTCCACGTCCACGACGCGCAGTTCCAGGTGCTCGACGTCTCGGGAGCCCCTCCGCCCCTCGAGCTCCAGGGCTGGCAGGACACCGTCTACGTCCGCCCGGGCAAGGTCACCCGGCTCCTGGTCACGTTCGGCGCGACCCCCGACGCCGACAGCCCCTACATGTTCCACTGCCACCTGCTCCGCCACGAGGACCAGGGAATGATGGGGCAGTTCGTGGTCGTGGACCCGGCGGCAGTCGCGGGTACGGCGGGACGCCCCGCCCCGGGGGACCTGCTGCCCGGGGTGAGCGACGACGTCGGGCACGAGGACGGGCACACGGACGCAGCGCCGCGGGGCGGGAGCGGTCCGCGGCTCCCGGCCCAGGGGAGCGTGGGCCACTCCACCCGCGACCACGGCTGAGGTCCGACCACAGCCCGGTCGGGCGCGTGCCCACGGGTCGAGACACCCCGGGAATGCCCCGGAGCGTGCCGCGACAGCGGGTACCGTGTGGCCATGACGAGCCACGCCCACCCCGCGAACCCGCCGCAGACCCACCCGACCGCCGAGCAGGAGGTCGCCCGCATCTGCCAGGAGCTGCTGCGCATCGACACCTCCAACTTCGGGGACGGGTCGGGGCCCGGTGAGCGCGCCGCCGCGGAGTACGTCATGGCCTCGCTCCACGAGGTCGGGCTGAGCCCCGAGCTGTTCGAGTCCGCGCCGGGGCGCGCGAGCGTCGTCGTGCGCCTGCCGGGGCAGGACCCCACACGGCCCGCGCTCGTCCTGCACGGGCACCTCGACGTCGTGCCCGCCCAGGCCTCCGACTGGTCGGTCGACCCGTTCGCGGGCGAGGAGAAGGACGGGCTCCTGTGGGGGCGCGGCGCGGTCGACATGAAGGACATGGACGCGATGATCCTCGCGGTCGTGCGCCAGATGGTCCGTGAGGGACGCCAGCCCGCCCGTGACATCGTCGTCGCGTTCTTCGCCGACGAGGAGGCCGGCGGCACGTACGGCGCGAGCTGGGCCGTCGACCACCGCCCCGAGATCTTCGAGGGTGCGACCGAGGCCATCAGCGAGGTCGGCGGCTTCTCGGTCGACATCGACGGCAAGCGTGCCTACCTGCTCCAGACCGCGGAGAAGGGCATCGCCTGGCTGAAGCTCGTCGCCGACGGTCGTGCCGGGCACGGCTCGCAGGTCAACACCGACAACGCCGTGACGCACCTCGCGGCCGCGGTCGCGCGCATCGGCGCCTACCAGTGGCCCTACACGATCACCCCGACCGTCGACGCGCTGCTGCGCGGCGTCGCCGAGCTCACGGACCTGCCGTACGACCCCCGCGACGAGGCGAGCATCGACGCGCTCGTCGCGGCCCTCGGTCCCGCCTCGCGGTTCGTCGGCGCGACCGTGCGCCACACGTCCAACCCGACCCAGCTCGACGCGGGCTACAAGGCCAACGTGATCCCCGGCCGGGCCGAGGCCGCGATCGACGCGCGCCTGCTGCCGGGCCACGAGGACGAGGGCTTCGCGGTCATCGAGGGCCTCGTGGGCGAGCACGTGCGCATCGAGCCCATCCACCGCGACATCTCGCTCGAGGTGCCCTTCGAGGGCGACCTGGTGGACGCCATGATCGCGTCCCTGCACGCCGAGGACCCCGGCGCGACGGTCCTGCCGTACACGCTCTCCGGTGGCACCGACAACAAGTCGCTCGCGCGCCTGGGCATCACGGGCTACGGCTTCGCCCCGCTCCAGCTCCCCGCGGACCTGGACTTCTCCGGGATGTTCCACGGCGTCGACGAGCGTGTCCCCGTCGAGTCCCTGAAGTTCGGCGTGCGCGTCCTGGACCGGCTCCTGCGGACCTGCTGACCTGGCGCTCGACGCGTCAGAGCGTCGAGCGCACCCGGATGATCTTGCGGCGCAGCCACACGCGGCGCTCGCCGCCCACGTAGAGCCGGGTGCGGTCGAGCTCCCATCGTCCGTACTCGGCCTCCTCCGTCAGGAGGCGGACGGCGTCGTGGCGGCTCACGGACCTGTCGATCGTGAGCACCCGGTACTCGTACTGGCTGCTGGGCTCGGCGCGGGCCACGCGCTGCGGGGGAGGAGTGCTCGCCATGTTCCACCGTCCTCGGGTCGGTCGTGAGCGGGGGAGCCGTGAGCCGTACCTCACTCTCCCGCGCCGGGATTCCGAGTGCCATTGTGCCTCGGGCAGGGCTACCGTCAGGGTATGACCGCTGACCCGCGCGCCGCGCTCGACCGATTCATCGCGGCCCTCGAGGCCCACTACAACGCTGTCGCCGCGCGCCGAGGCGAGGACGATCCCGCGGTCGACGACGCATACTACGTGCTCGCGGACGCGTACGAGGTGTACGACGAGTCGCTCGCGCAGGTCCACGGCGAGGCCACGCCGTTCTACCTCGCGGAGGACGACGACGAGGACGACGACGACTCGAACGACGACGAGGACGACGAGGACGACGAGGACTCGGACGACGAGAGGGACGGGGACCCGGACGACGACCGGCTCGACGAGGAGTTCGACGAGGTCGACCTCCACGACGGCGCCAGCCGCTGACCGGCCCCGACGGGAGGGGCTACCAGCGCTCGGGGTAGCCGAACGAGAGCGCACTGACGTCGTCGAGCGCGTGGTGGACGGCGTCGGGCAGCTCGAGGTCGCTCGCCGCGAGCGAGGCGCGGAGCTGCGACGGGGTCCGCGCCCCGACGATCGCGCTCGATACGCCGGGGCGCTCCAGGAGCCAGGCCAGGGCGACGTCGAGCGGTGCGCGCCCCAGTCCGTTCGCGGCCGTCACGACGGCCTCGACGATGCCCGACGACGGGCCGTCCAGGTAGGGCTGGACGAACCCGGCCAGGTGCGAGGACGCCCCGCGAGAGTCCGCGGGCAACGAGGTGCGGTACTTGCCCGTGAGCACGCCGCGGCCCAGGGGAGACCACGCGAGGACCCCGAAGCCCATCTCGGTCGCGGCGGGCACGACGTCGCGCTCGATCCCGCGCTGCAGCAGCGAGTACTCGAGCTCCACGGCACTGAGCCCGACGTCGCCGCGCGCGTCGAGCGTCGCGGCGGCCCGCGCGGCGGCCCACCCGGGGTGGTTGGACAGACCCACGTAGCGGGCTCGCCCGGTCGTCACGGCCAGGCGCAGGGCCGAGAGCGTCTCGTCGAAAGGCGTCCGGGGGTCCGGGGTGTGCACCAGGAACAGGTCCACGTGATCCGTCCCGAGGCGCGCGAGCGAGGCGTCGAGCGAGTCGAGGAGCGCGCCCCGGGACGCGTCGACGGTGTTGCCGTCCGCGGTCGTGCGGATCCCGGCCTTGGTGCACAGCAGCACGTCGCCCCGGTCGACCTTGCCCGCCGCGAGCAGCGAGCCGATCATCGACTCGCTCGCGCCCCCGCCGTACGAGGCCGCGGTGTCCACCAGGTTGCCGCCTGCGTCGACGAAGTCCCGGAGCTGCTCGGCCGCGTCGATCTCGTCGGTGTCCCGACCCCACGCCATGGTCCCGAGACCCAGCGGCGAGACGCGAAGGCCGGTGCGGCCGAGCTGACGAAGTTCCATGCGCGGCAGGTTACCGGCGAAGAGGTCGCGATGCCCGGAGACAGGGCGCTGCCGGGAGGGTGAGGTCCGTCGCTCTGTCTCGCGCGCGGGTCCCCAGGTGACCGGCCGGTGTCTTGCGCGGGGCCGTGGGGTGTCCACCGGACGACGCTCCGACGACGCTTTCCCCGATCCGGCCTGTCCGGCCGGGCGGGGGCTCGTGGCGCCGGTATCGTGCCCCTCGTGAATGCGTGGGATGCCGTCCTTCTCGGCCTCGTCCAGGGCCTGACCGAGTTCTTGCCCGTCTCCTCGAGCGCGCACCTGCGCATCGTGGGTGAGCTGATCGGCTCGTCGGACCCGGGGGCGGCGTTCACGGCGATCACGCAGATCGGTACCGAGACCGCGGTCCTGCTGTACTTCCGGCGGGACATCGCGACGATCTGCCGAGCCTGGTGGCGTGCGGTGCGGGGCGAGAACGGCACCGACTGGCGTGCCCGGATGGGCAAGGGCGACCACCACGCCGCCATGGCGTGGTTCATCGCACTGGGCTCGGTCCCGATCGTGGTCCTCGGCCTGCTGTTCCAGGACGCGATCGAGGCCTCGCTGCGCAACCTCTACATCACGGCGTTCATGCTCGCCGCGTTCGCGCTGCTGCTCGGGCTCGCGGACCGGGTCGGGGCCAAGCGGAGGACGCTCGACGAGCTGACCCCGCGCCAGGCCGTCGGGTTCGGGCTGGCGCAGGCGCTCGCCCTGGTCCCCGGCGTCTCCCGGTCCGGCGGCACCATCACCGCGGGCCTGCTCATGGGCTTCACACGGGAGGCAGCCGCACGCTACTCGTTCCTGCTCGCGATCCCCGCGGTCCTCGGCTCGGGGTTCTACCAGCTCGCGAAGTCGGTCGCGGCGGACCCCGTGCCCGGCTCGCCGGGCTTCGGGGCGACCCTGATCGCGACGCTCGTGGCGTTCGTCGTCGGCTACCTCGTGATCATCGCGTTCCTGAAGATCGTCTCGACCTTCAGCTACACGCCGTTCGTGATCTACCGGCTCGTGCTCGCGGGAGTCGTGGTCCTGCTGCTCACGTTCGGTGTCCTGCAGCCGCTCGCCTGACCCGCGCCCGCCGACCCGGTGGGTCGTGCCCGCTACATCCAGCCGACCTTCTTGAACGCCCCGTACAGCCCGCAGCAGCCGACCACCATGATCGCGAGCGCCATCGGGTAGCCGAGCGACCAGTGCAGCTCGGGGATGTGGTCGAAGTTCATGCCGTAGATCCCACCGACGATCGTCGGGAACACGAGGATCGCGGCCCAGGCGCTGATCTTGCGCATGTCCTCGTTCTGGCGAACCGAGACCTGCGACAGGTGCACCGAGAGCATGTCGGACAGCAGGTCGTCGTGCGCGTCGAGGTGGCGGTCGATGCGCTCGACCGTCGAGACCAGGCGGTCCATGAGCCGCTTGTCGAACGTGACACGCGACCGTGCGCTGCCCGACACGAGCTCGGGCAGCTCTGCCGTGATGGGCAGCAGCGCCCGCCGGGCCTCGGTGATCTCCCGCTTGAGGTCGTAGATGGGCAGGACGGGGTCGGCGTGCCGCCGGGGCTCGAACACGATCTTCTCGACCTCGGCGACCGCGTCGCCCAGGGCGAGCTCGACGTCGGAGGCGGTCGCCACGAGCGCGAACAGGGCCTCGCCCGCGAGGTGCTGGACGCCCTTGCCGCGCCCGTGCGCCGGGCCCGTCAGGTGCTCGCGCATCCGGTCGTGGACGCCCCCGGCGCCCTTCTCGACCGTCACCACGACGTCCGGCCCCACGAGGATGCAGAAGCTGCCCGTGCTGACCTGCCGGTCCTCCTCCGAGAAGGCCAGGGTCGGGGTCACGACGAGCAGCCAGTCCATGCCGATGTGCTCGACGTGCGCCAGGGGGTGCTTGACGTGCCGCACGTGCACGGGCAGGTGCCCGCGCCCCCACTGCGTGCTCAGGCCGACGCCGAGGGCCTCTGCGGCCTCCACGAAGTCGTCGAGCGTGCGTACCTCGTACCAGCGCGCACCGGCCTCCTGGTCGGCCGCCCCCGGCTCGGGTGCGTCCGCGGTACCACCCGGTCCCGTGCGCCCCTGGGCGGGCCGCACGCGCCCGTCGGCCCCCTCGACCCACAGCTCCTTGTAGCGCGTCGGCTCCGAACGCGGCTTCTCGTGGGCGTCCGGCTCGGCGGGTCGGGGGTCGGCGGGGCGTGTGGGTTCGGTCACCCCTGCATTCTTGCCCGACGCCGCAGGCACGCCACCCAGGACGGGCTCGCGGCGCCGTCGGGCAGGCTGGGGCGCCCACGCACGACGACCGTCGAGGAGCCCGGGGCCGTTCGCGGCTAAGGTTGTCGCGTGCACAGCTGGCCCATGCCTCAGATCCCGTCCCTGCCCGGTCGAGGACTCCCGATCCGGGTGCACGACAGCACCACCGGGGAGCTCGTCGTCGCCGCGCAGGGGGACACCGCGACCATGTACGTCTGCGGGATCACCCCGTACGACGCGACCCACATCGGGCACGCCGCGACCTACGTCGCGTTCGACCTCCTGAACCGCGCCTGGCGCGACGCCGGGCACGAGGTCACCTACGCGTCCAACGTGACCGACGTCGACGACCCCCTGCTCGAACGCGCGACCGCGACAGGCGTCGACTGGTGGGACCTCGCCGTCGAGCAGACCGCCCTGCTCGCCGAGGACATGACGGCGCTCGGCGTCGTGCCCCCCGACGTGTACCGGGGCGCGGTCGAGGCCATCCCGGACGTCGTGCAGGCCGTCGAGGCCCTCATCGAGGACGGCTTCGCGTACCGCGTGCCCGTCGAGCCCGGAGCAGGCGGCGACACCCCCGAGCTCGGCGACGTGTACGCCGACCTCAGCGCCGACGCGCGCTTCGGTGCCGTGTCGCGGTTCAGCCGTGAGGACATGCTGCGCCTGTTCGGCGAGCGCGGGGGAGACCCCGAGCGCGACGGCAAGAAGGACCCGCTCGACCCGCTGCTCTGGCGACGCGAGCGTGCGGGCGAGCCCACCTGGGACGGCGCGAGCCTCGGCACCGGGCGCCCCGGGTGGCACATCGAGTGCGCCGTCATCGCGCGCGACGGACTGGGCCTGCCCTTCGACATCCAGGGCGGGGGAGCGGACCTGCTCTTCCCCCACCACGAGATGTCGACCTCGCACGACCGCCTGCTCGACCACGGGTTCGGGGCGCGCAACCACGTCCACGCGGGCCTCGTCGCCTACCAGGGCGAGAAGATGAGCAAGTCGCGCGGGAACCTCGTGTTCGTCTCGCGGCTGCGCGCCACGGGCGTCGACCCCATGGCCATCCGCCTGGCCCTGCTCGCGCACCACTACCGCTCCGAGTGGGAGTGGACCGACACCGACCTCCCCGCCGCCGTCGAACGCCTCGAGCGGTGGCGCTCAGCGGTCTCGGGCAACGGTGGCCCCGACGCCGACGCGACGCTCGCGGCCGTCCGGGCGGCGCTCGCGGACGACCTCGACGCCCCCACCGCGCTCGCCGCGGTCGACGCGTGGGCCGACGTCTCGCTCGCCGACGGCCGCGACACCTCGGCCGACACCGAGGGCGCGCCCGGCGTGATCTCGCGCGCGGTCAACGCGCTGCTCGGCGTGCGGCTCTAGTCCCTGCACGTCACCGCTCCGTGCGTGACGACGGCCCGTGGCTCCCCCTGGGGGCCACGGGCCGTTCGTCGTGCCGGGCGTGCGTGCCGGGCGGGCGGGCGGGGCCGTGCTCAGGCGAGCGGGCCGCCCGTGCCGTCGTCCCGGCGCTTGAGGTAGCGCTCGAACTCGCGCGCGATGGCCTCGCCGCTCGCCTCGGGCAGCTCGGCCGTGTCCTTGGCCTCCTCGAGCTGGTGGACGTACTCCGCGATCTCCTCGTCCTCCGCGGCGAGCTCGTCGACGCCGTGCTGCCACGCCTCGGCCTCCTCCGGGAGGTCGCCCAGCGGGATCGGGTCGGACAGCAGCTCCTCGACCCGGGACAGGATCGCGATGGTCGCCTTGGGCGAGGGCGGGTTCGCGACGTAGTGCGGCACCGCGGCCCACAACGACACGGACTGCATGCCTCGCTCTGCGGCGGCGTGCTGGAGGACGCCCACGATCCCCGTCGGCCCCTCGTACGAGTTGGGCTCGACGTCGAGGACCGCGCGCAGGCCTGCGCTCTCGGACGTCGCGGTCATGGGGATGGGGCGGGTGTGGGGCACGTCGGCGAGCAGCGCCCCCAACGTCACGACCGTCGTGACCCCCTCGCGCTCGGCGAGGTCGAGCAGCTCGCGGCAGTACCGGCGCCAGCGCATCGACGGCTCGATGCCGTGGACCAGCAGGACGCGGCGCCCGCTGCCCGGGGCGGTGGCCGCGACGATCTTGGTCGCGGGCCAGCTGATCTCGCGGCGGCCGTCCTCCCCGGTCGTGACGACCGGCCGGATCACCTGGAAGTCGTGGTACTCCTCGGGGTCCAGCTCCGCGAGGTCCTGGGCGTCCCAGAGGTCGTGCAGGTGCAGGAGCGCCGCGGTCGCGGCGCTGCCGGCATCGTTCCATCCCTCGAATGCGGCGAGCATGACCGTCTGGCGGTGCTCGGCCGGCTCGGCCGGGAGTGTCGGCTCGGGCAGGTCGGCCGGGTCGAGCGGTTCCCTGGTCTCGTTCATCGTCCCAGCCTAGGACGCCGGAGGTCCGGCGGCTGACGCGGCGGCCCGGTGCGCTCGTCGCCCGTCGCAGCAGGGAGGCGCGCGTGGGCCGCAGCAGGACCGCCAGCTAGGGTGGCAGGACGGCCACGAACCGTTCCCCGAAGCATGGAGTACTCGTTGAACCCCCTGGAATCACCCGATCTCGTACGCCCCGACGCCGCCTCCCGTGAGGCGCTCGTCCTGCCGCAGGCCGTCCTGTGGGACATGGACGGCACCCTGGTCGACACCGAGCCCTACTGGATCGCCGCCGAGCACGAGCTCGTCGAGGCGCACGGCGGGACCTGGTCGCACGAGCAGGCGATGCAGATGGTCGGCAACCCGCTCATCGAGTCGGCCAGGATCCTCCAGGCCGAGGGCGTCGACCTGCCGGCCGAGCAGATCATCGACTTCCTCATCTCGCGCGTGATCGCGCAGGTCGAGGTCGAGGTCCCGTGGCAGCCCGGCGCGCGCGAGCTGCTGGCCGAGCTGCGCGAGCGCGGCGTGCCGTGCGCGCTGGTCACGATGTCGTACCGCTCGCTCGCCGAGCCCGTCGTCGGGATGACCCCGCCCGGGTCGTTCGAGACGCTCGTGTGCGGGGACGAGGTCACGCACGGCAAGCCCCACCCCGAGCCCTACCTCGTGGCGGCCGAGCGCCTGGGCGTCGACGTCACGCGCTGCGTCGCGATCGAGGACTCGCCCACGGGCATCGGGTCCGCCCGCGCGGCAGGGGCCGCGACGCTGGGCGTCGAGGCCGTCGTCCCCGTGCCGGTCCTGCCCGGGCTGAGCCGGACGCCGTCGCTCGCCCTCGTGGACGTCGACACGCTCGCGCGCATCCTCGCAGGTGACGTGGTCGACCTCATCGAGGACTGAGGCGCGCTCGGCGTCGATCCGGGCGCACACCGCACGGTCCGGACGTGTGGCACCGGTACGTACGGGGGCCACTCCGGCCTGGATGTGTGTTCTGCGGAGCGCCAACAATTGTTGGTGCTCCGCAGAACACAGACCCTGGGGTCCCGACGCTCAGGGCTTCGTCCGCGCCGTGGCCGGGGTGCCAGTGCTCCCGCCGTGCTCCCCTCGTGCACGGCCCGAGCCAGTTCGGCCCGACCGCTCGACGCGTCCTACGACGCCACGGCCTCCGGCGCGATGCCGAGCGCGAGCTCGACCGCACCCTCGGGGATCTCCGGGGGCGTCCCGCCGAACTGCGGGCAGACAGCCTGGTACGCGCACCACCCGCACAGCGGGGTCCTGCGTGGGGTCCACTGCCCGGTACGTGCGGCCTGCGTGATGGTCGACCAGAGCGTGCGCACCTGCTCCTCGACCGCGAGGAGGTCCGCCTCCTGCGGCTCGGCGCGTAGCACCTGGCCGTCGCCCAGGTAGACGAGCTGGAGCATCTTGGGGATCTCGCCCCGCTCGCGCCACAGGACGAGGCCGTAGAAGCGCATCTGGAACAGGGCCGAGCCCTGGTACTGCGGGCGAGGCGACTTGCCCGTCTTGTAGTCGACGACCCGCATCGCGCCGTTCGGGGCGACGTCGAGCCGGTCGACGATGCCGCGCAGCAGCGGGCCTTCCTCGAGCTGGGTCTCGACGAACATCTCGCGCTCGGCGGGCTCGAGGCGGTTGGGGTCCTCGAGCGTGAAGTACGTCCCCAGGAGGTTCCCCGCGCCGTCGAGCCAGGCCTGCACCCCGCCGTCGACCCCAGCAGCGCCTCCGGCGAACAGCTCCGCGTACCGCGGCTCGGCCTGCTGCAGCCGCTCCCACTCGCCGGGCAGCATGGCCTGGGCGGCCGCGAGGGTGCGCTCGCCCAGCGGGGCGTCGTACAGGCGCTCGAGCACCGAGTGCACCAGGGTGCCGCGTGCGGCGGCCGAGCTGGGGGGCTCGGGCAGCTTGTCGACCACGCGGAAGCGGAAGAGCAGCGGGCACTGCATGAAGTCGTTCGCCCGTGACGGCGACAGGGCGGGCCGACGGCGCTCGCGGGGCGCACGGCCCAGGAGCTCGGCGGTCTCGACGGACTCGAGCGGCTCCGCGGCGTCTGCAGGCCCACCCGGCACGGCAGGCCCACCCGGCACGACGGGGCCGCCGGGCTCGCCAGGAGTGGGGCCGGAGCCGGTGAGGTCGGGGGCGAGGGACGTCATGCGTCGAGCCTACGTGTCGACGCCCACACGCTCGCCATGCTCCACAGCCCAGGTCCGGCCCAGGTGCCCGACATAGGGTGTCGACGTGGAGACCACCCCGGCACCGGCACGTCGCGCCCCCCGAGACCCGCAGCTCACGAAGGGCTGGACCATCGGTCGGGTGTCGGGCGCCCCCGTCATCCTGACCCCGTCCTGGTTCCTGGCCGCGGCCGTGCTGACGTTCCTGTTCGTCCCCACGGTGCGCAGCTTCGCGCCGCACCTCGGCAGCAGCGAGGTCTACCTGGTCTCGTTCGTCTTCGTGCTGCTGCTGTTCGTCTCGGTGTTCCTGCACGAGGTCGCGCACGCCGTGGTCGCCAAGGCCCGTGGGCACCAGGTCACGGAGCTCGCCGTGACGCTGTGGGGCGGCCACACCGCGTACTCGGGTGCGTCGAGGCGTCCGCTCGACGGCATCCTCGTCTCGGTCGTCGGCCCGCTCACGAACCTTCTCCTCGCAGCGGTGTGCTGGCTCGTCTTCCAGGTGCAGCCGACCATGACGATCCCCGCCCTGCTGCTGTACGCGGCGGCGTTCTCGAACGCGTTCGTGGGGATCTTCAACCTCCTGCCCGGCCTGCCGCTCGACGGCGGCCAGATCCTCGAGTCCGCGGTCTGGGCCGCGACCGGCTCGCGGACCAGGGGCACGATCGTCGCCGGCTGGGTCGGGCGCGTCGTGGCCGTCGGGGTCGTGCTGTGGGCGCTGGTGTGGCCGCCGCTCAACGGGTATCAGGTGTCTTTGTTCACGGTCGCGTGGGCCGCCCTGATCGGCGCGTTCCTGTGGTCCGGGGCGGGGGCCGCGATCAAGAACGGCCGCACGCGCGCGGCGGTCGCGGACCTGTCGGTCGCGGCGCTCGCGTACCCGGCCGTCGCGGTGCCCGTGACCAGTACGGTGGCCGACGCCGTCGGGTCGGCCCAGCGTGCCGGCGCAGGCCACGTCGTGCTCGTCGAGACCGACGGTCACCCCGTGGCCTTCGCGGACCCTGCGGCCGTCGCCGCGGTGCCCCCGGCACAGGCGGCGCTGACCCCGGTCGGGGCGGTCGCCGTCGGGCTGCCTCCGACCGCGTGGGTCGACGTGCACCTGCGCGGCCAGGCCATGCTCGACGCCGTGGCCGCGGTGACGCGCGACGCCCCCGTGGTCGTCGTGACGGACGGCGGTCGCGTCGTCGGGCTCCTGGACGTCTCGCGCGTCGTCGCGGCGCTCAAGGGGACCCGCGGGCGCTGACCCGTCACCGGGTCGCGTCGGAAGTGAGGGCGGTCCACGCCGCCGCGCCCGACTAGGATGGTCGCCCGTGACCCACGACCCCGCGCACGACGCCTCCGCCCTGCCCGTCCCGGCCGACGACGCCGCCACGCAGGCCCCCACGCCGACCGGCGCCGACGTGCGGCGCGGACCGCTGCGTCTGGGGGACAAGGTCCAGCTCACCGACCCGCGCGGCCGCCTGCACACCATCACGCTCGCGACGGGCGCCACGTTCCACACGCACCGCGGCTACCTCGCGCACGAGGACCTCGTGGGGCTGCCCGAGGGGTCGGTCGTGCGCAACACCGCGGGCATCGAGTACCTCGCGCTGCGCCCCCTGCTCGCCGACTACGTGCTCTCGATGCCGCGCGGCGCGGCCGTGGTCTATCCCAAGGACGCCGGCCAGATCGTCGCGATGGCCGACATCTACCCCGGCGCGCGCGTCGTCGAGGCGGGCGTGGGCTCGGGTGCGCTGACCATGTCGCTGCTGCGCGCCGTCGGCGACCAGGGCACTGTCCACTCGATCGAGCGTCGAGAGGACTTCGCGGCGATCGCGCGCGGGAACGTCGAGCTGTTCTTCGGTGGGGAGCACCCCGCGTGGGAGCTGTCGGTCGGCGACCTGTCCGACGTCCTGCCGCAGGTCGCGGAGAAGGGCTCGATCGACCGCGTCGTGCTCGACATGCTCGCGCCGTGGGAGAACCTCGACGCCGTGGCCGACGCGCTCGCCCCCGGCGGGGTCCTCATCTGCTACGTCGCGACCGCGACCCAGCTCTCGCGCCTCGCCGAGGACCTGCGCTCCGACGGCCGGTACGCCGAGCCCTCGGCGTGGGAGTCGCTCGTGCGCGGCTGGCACCTCGAGGGGCTCGCGGTGCGCCCGCAGCACCGCATGGTCGGGCACACGGGCTTCCTGCTCACGGCGCGCCGCCTCGCGGACGGCACGGTCGCGCCCCTGCGCAAGCGTCGCCCCGCGAAGGGGTCCTACCCGGTGGCCGAGGAGTGGACGCCCGAGGACCTCGGCGAGCGGTCGGTCTCCGACAAGCGCGTGCGCCGCGTGCGCCGCGACGTCGGCCAGGGGCCTCAGCTGGACCCGCGCACGGGCCAGCCGCTCGAGCCGGTCGACACCGTGGACGGCGTCGACGAGCCCCTGGCGGACCCCGCGTCCTCGGTCGAGGACACCCGGGACGATTCGGGCGCAGTCGACAACGATTGAGGAACGGCCGTCTCAGCCCAGGTGTTCCTGGAGCGCCTGCGGGAGACTTGTGCGTAAGGTCGTGCCTCGATCACCGGGTTGCCGGGGGTCGGTGACGCGCCGGTGACGGGGTCGACCGCACGACCTCCTGACGGTGCCTGCGAGAGGGAGAAGCCGGATGACCGACACACCTGGACTGACACCTGGACCGACCCCGAGCCGTGACGCGGAGCGCCAGCAGGCGATCCTGTCCGCGAAGAACGAGCGGCTCGCCGAGGCCCTGCGGGCCGCGCGGGACCAGATCATCGACCTCAAGCGGCAGATCGACGAGCTCGCCAAGCCGCCGGGCACCTACGCGCTGTTCCTCGGTGCGCACCCCGACGGCACCGTGGACGTGTCCGCGGCGGGCCGCAAGATGCACGTCGGGGCGAGCCCGAGCCTCGACGTGTCGCGGTTGCAGCCGGGCCAGGAGGTCAAGCTCAACGAGGCCATGACGGTCGTGGCCGCTGGCGGGTACGAGCAGGTCGGCGAGCTCGTGACGGTCAAGGAGCTCCTGGGCTCCGACCGGGCGCTCGTCGTGGGGCGCTCGGACGAGGAGCGCGTCGTGCGGCTCGCGGGCTCGCTCGCCGACTCGCCGCTGCGCGTCGGGGACTCCCTGACGATCGACACGCGCAGCGGGTTCGTGTTCGAGATCGTGCCCAAGTCCGAGGTCGAGGAGCTCGTCCTCGAAGAGGTCCCCGACATCGACTACTCCGACATCGGTGGCCTGGGGCCGCAGATCGAGCAGATCCGCGACGCGGTCGAGCTGCCGTTCAGCCACCCCGACCTGTTCCGCGAGCACGGGCTGCGCCCGCCCAAGGGCGTCCTGCTGTACGGGCCTCCCGGGTGCGGCAAGACGCTCATCGCCAAGGCCGTCGCGAACTCGCTCGCGCACACCGTCGCCAAGGCGCGCGCCGCGGCGGGCGAGCTCGCGGGGGAGACGGTCGTCTCGGACCCCGAGGGTGCCAAGAGCTACTTCCTCAACGTCAAGGGGCCCGAGCTCCTCAACAAGTACGTGGGGGAGACCGAGCGCCACATCCGGCTCATCTTCGCCCGCGCCCGGGAGAAGGCCTCGCAGGGCACCCCGGTCGTGGTGTTCTTCGACGAGATGGAGTCCCTGTTCCGCACGCGCGGCACGGGCCTGTCGTCCGACGTCGAGACGACGATCGTCCCGCAGCTCCTGAGCGAGATCGACGGCGTCGAGCGCCTCGACAACGTCATCGTCATCGGCGCCTCCAACCGCGAGGACATGATCGACCCGGCGATCCTGCGCCCCGGGCGGCTCGACGTGAAGATCAAGATCGAGCGCCCCGACGCCGAGGGGGCCAAGGAGATCTTCGCGAAGTACCTGACCACGGACCTGCCGATCCACGCGGAGGACCTGGCCGAGCACGGCGGGAGCCCGCAGGAGGCCCTCGACGCGATGATCACGAGCGTCGTCGAGCGCATGTACTCCGAGGAGGACGAGAACCAGTTCCTCGAGGTCACGTACGCGAGCGGCGACAAGGAGGTCCTGTTCTTCAAGGACTTCAACTCGGGCGCCATGATCCAGAACGTCGTGGACCGCGCCAAGAAGTCCGCCATCAAGGACCTCCTGGCGACCGGTCAGCGCGGCATCCGGGTCGAGCACCTGCTCGCGGCGTGCGTCGACGAGTTCAAGGAGAACGAGGACCTGCCGAACACGACCAACCCCGACGACTGGGCGCGGATCTCCGGCAAGAAGGGCGAGCGCATCGTCTTCATCCGCACGATCGTCCAGAAGAAGGGCGACGGGGCGGGTGCCACGGCGCGCACCATCGACACCGTGACCAACACGGGGCAGTACCTGTAAGTACCTGTAGTCGCCTCCTGGGGCGGCACGCGCGGCGCCGCGCCGCACGACCAGGCCCGACGGCGCAGCCCGCCGCCGGGCCCGGCTCGCGTCGGGGACGGGGCGGGCAGGTGCGTCGTGACGGTCCTCTCCGTGGACAGCCCGCCCCGCCGTCACGGCCCCGGCATAGGGTGGTGCTCGTGACCGTGCGACGCGTGATGGGGATCGAGACCGAGTACGGCGTGCTGCAGCCCGGGCGGCCGCTCGCGAACCCGATGCTCATGTCGAGCCAGGTCGTGACGACCTACCGGGCGCTCGCGGCCCGTGCCGACGGCGCTCGCGGCAAGGCCCGCTGGGACTACGACGACGAGGACCCGTTGCAGGACGCCCGGGGGTTCCACCTCCAGCGCGCCGCGGCCCACCCCTCGCTGCTGACGGACGACCCGACCCGGCCTGCGCCGTCGGGCCCCGTGGCGCAGCGCCCCGGCGTGGCGACCTCCCTCCAGGAGGTCGCGCGCCCCACGCACGAGGAGTACGACGACCCGAGCGCCGCGAACGTCATCCTGACGAACGGTGCGCGGCTGTACGTCGACCACGCGCACCCGGAGTACTCGTCGCCCGAGGTCACGAACCCGGCCGACGCGGTGTGCTGGGACGTCGCGGGCGAGCGCATCATGCTCGCTGCCTCGCGCGAGCTGAGCGCCGTGCCGGGCTCGGAGGTCGTGCTCTACAAGAACAACGTCGACGGCAAGGGCGCCTCGTACGGCACGCACGAGAACTACCTCGTCGACCGAGAGGTACCGTTCTCGACCATCGTCGAGCTGCTCACGCCGTTCCTCGTCACGCGCCAGGTCTTCACGGGCTCGGGGCGCGTGGGCCTCGGTGCCGTGGGGCAGGAGCCGGGCTTCCAGCTCTCGCAGCGCGCGGACTACATGGAGGCCGAGGTCGGCCTCGAGACCACGCTGCGCCGCCCCATCGTCAACACGCGCGACGAGCCGCACGCCGACCGTCAGCGCTGGCGGCGCCTGCACCTGATCATCGGGGACGCGAACCTGTTCGAGGTCGCGACCTACCTCAAGCTCGGCACCACCTCGCTCGTCCTGTTCGTGATCGAGCAGCTCGACGCGCTCGCGACCGTCGAGGGGGCGTCCGGGGCCTCGCTGCGCGCCGAGCTCGCGGCCCTGCGCCTGCACGACCCGGTGACGGACGTCCAGAAGGTCAGCCGCGACCTCGACCTGACCGCGCCGCTCCTGCTCGCCGACGGGCGCCGGCTCACGGCCCTCGACGTCCAGCGCGCGTACGCCGACGTGGCACGCCGCGCGGCCGAGCACCTGGGCACGCTCGACGACGAGACCCGGTCGGTCCTGGACCGCTGGGACTCGGTCCTCGAACGCCTCGGGACGGACCCCTCCTCGTGCGCCAAGGAGGTCGAGTGGGTCGCGAAGCTGCGCCTGCTGGACCGGCTGCGCCAGCGCGACCACCTCGACTGGGACCACCCGCGCCTGGCCGCGATGGACCTCCAGTGGTCGGACGTGCGCCCCGAGCGCAGCATCTACCACCGGTTGCTCGCCGCCGGCGCGGCCGAGCGCGTCGTCGACGAGCGCGCCGTCTCCCAGGCCGTGCACCACGCGCCCGAGGACACGCGCGCGTACTTCCGGGGCGAGGTCATGGCCCGGTTCGGCGACCAGGTCTCGGCCGCGAGCTGGGACTCGGTGATCTTCGACGTCGTGGGCGCCCCGTCGCTCCAGCGCGTGCCCATGCTCGACCCGTTGCGCGGCACACGGGCGCACATCGGCGCGCTGCTCGACGCGAGCACGGACGCGGGCGCGCTCCTCGAGGGTCTCGCGGGCAGCCGATGAGGTACCCCGCCGTGCGCTCGCGGCTCGTCGCACCTCGCGAACTGCACGCAAGAGCCTAGGCTTCAAGAAGACGCGGGCCTCGCGCAGGGCCGCCCACGGATCAGCAGGACAGCACGCACACCCAGGAGGCGAAGATGGCCCAGGAACGCACCAGCGCATCGCACGAGGACCGACGTCCCGACGACGACGCGGCCACCCCCGCGCCCGTCGCCCCGCAGGCCCAGAACCGGGACGCCGAGGTCGACTCGCTCCTGGAGGAGATCGACGAGGTGCTCGAGTCCAACGCCGAGTCGTTCGTCCGAGGGTTCGTCCAGAAGGGCGGCGAGTAGCCGGACCGGCCAGGAGCTGATGACCATGGACTTCTCCGGGCGTCTGCCGCACGCCTTCACCACGCCGGGCTCGTCCTCCTTCGTGGAGTTCCTCGCGAGCCACGCCCCCGACCTCCTGCCGTCCGCCCGGGCCGCTGCCGCGGGCTCCGCCGCCGCCGGCCACGGCGCTGCCGGCGCGCAGCTCGCCCCGCACGCCACGACGATCGTCGCGCTGACCTTCGGTAACCCCGGTTCGCTGGGGGCGGGGGTCGTCATGGCGGGGGACCGCCGCGCCACGATGGGGTCGATGATCGCCAACCGCGAGATCGAGAAGGTCTTCCCGGCCGACGAGTTCTCCGCGGTGGGCATCGCGGGGACCGCGGGCATCGCGGTCGAGCTCGTGCGACTCTTCCAGCTCGAGCTCGAGCACTACGAGAAGATCGAGGGCGCGCTGCTGTCGCTCGACGGCAAGGCGAACCGGCTCTCGACCATGATCCGGGCGAACCTCGGCCTGGCCATGCAGGGCCTGGCCGTCGTCCCGCTGTTCGCGGGCTACGACCTGGACCGCGGGTTGGGGCGCATCTTCTCCTACGACGTCACGGGCGGACGGTACGAGGAGCGCGACCACCACAGCGTGGGGTCGGGCTCGGTCTTCGCGCGCGGGTCGCTCAAGAAGCGCTGGCACCCGGGGCTCGACCCCGCCGACGCGGTCCACGTGGCCGTCGAGGCCCTGTACGACGCGGCCGACGACGACTCGGCCACGGGCGGACCGGACGCGGTCCGTCAGATCTGGCCCGTCGTGGTCACCGTGACCGCTGAGGGGTACCGCCGGGTCCCGGACGACGAGCTCGCGGCGGTCGCGGCGCGGATCGTCGCGGAGCGCACCGAGGCGGCCGACGGAAACCGTGCGGCGCGCGTGCGCATCGCACGCCCCACCGCCGGCCTCGCCCCGGAGCCGCCGGGGGTCCCGCCCGACCTGCCGGACCCCACCGACCACGCCGGCCCGACCGACCAGGCGCACGAGGGAGGTGACGCACGATGAGCATGCCGTTCTACGTCTCGCCCGAGCAGCTCATGAAGGACCGGGCAGACTTCGCGCGCAAGGGCATCGGCCGGGGTCGTTCGGTCGTCGTGCTCGCGTACGACGAGGGCATCGCGTTCGCGACGCACAACCCGTCCCGGTCGTTGCACAAGATCTCGGAGATCTACGACCGCATCGCGTTCGCGGCGGTCGGCAAGTACAACGAGTTCGAGAACCTGCGCGTCGCGGGCGTGCGGTACGCGGACCTGCGCGGCTACTCGTACGACCGGTCCGACGTGAACGCGCGCGGACTCGCGAA
Source organism: Oerskovia gallyi (assembly GCF_014836745.1). Taxonomy (NCBI): domain Bacteria; kingdom Bacillati; phylum Actinomycetota; class Actinomycetes; order Micrococcales; family Cellulomonadaceae; genus Oerskovia; species Oerskovia gallyi. Next base: position 35,673 of record NZ_JACSQE010000011.1, on the reverse strand, counting down.
CGCGTACGCGCAGACGCTCGGCACGGTCTTCACGACCGAGTCCAAGCCGCTCGAGGTCGAGCTGGTCGTGGCCGAGGTCGGGCCGAGCCCGTCCCAGGACCAGATCTACCGCCTGTCCTACGACGGGTCCGTCGCGGACGAGACCGGCTTCGTCGTCATGGGCGGTCAGGCCGAGCAGCTGGGCCGGGACCTGGGCGAGGCCTGGCACCCCGGCATGACGCTCCCCGAGGTGCTGCGCCTCGCGGTCGCGACGCTCGGCGGCGCGGGGGCCCACGACGCCCGCGACGCGCTCGAAGGGGCGGAAGCGATCCCCCCCAGCCAGCTCGAGGTCGCGGTCCTCGACCGCACCCGCCCCCGCCGCGCGTTCCGCCGCCTGACCGGCGCGGTGCTGGCCGGGTTGCTCGAGGAGATGCCCGAGGAGGCACCGGATGGACCGTAGGATCTTCGGTCTCGAGACCGAGTACGGCGTGACCTGCGCCTCGGACGACGGCCGCGGCCTGTCCGCGGACGAGGTCGCGCGCTACCTGTTCCGCAAGGTCGTGGCGTGGGGCCGGTCGTCGAACGTCTTCCTGCGCAACGGCTCGCGCCTCTACCTCGACGTCGGCTCCCACCCCGAGTACGCGACGGCCGAGTGCGACGACGTCCGCCAGCTCGTGGCGTACGACCGCGGCGGCGAGCGCATCCTGGAAGGCCTCGTGGCCGACGCCCAGGAGCGGCTCGAGCACGAGGGCCTGCCGGGACGCATCCACCTGTTCAAGAACAACACCGACTCGGCGGGCAACTCCTACGGGTGCCACGAGAACTACCTCGTGCGGCGCCAGGGCGACTTCGCGCGCCTGTCGGACGTGCTGGTGCCGTTCCTCATCACGCGTCAGGTGCTCACGGGGGCCGGGAAGATCCTCGCGACACCACGTGGCGCGATCTACGCCCTGTCGCAGCGCGCGGACCACATCTGGGAGGCCGTCTCGAGCGCGACCACGCGTTCGCGCCCCATCATCAACACGCGCGACGAGCCGCACGCGGACGCCGAGTCCTACCGGCGCCTGCACGTCATCGTCGGAGACTCGTCGATGGCGGAGACCACGACGATGCTCAAGGTCGGGGCGACGGACCTGATCCTGCGCATGATCGAGGCAGGGGTCCCGATGCGGGACATGGCCCTCGAGAACCCGATCCGTGCCATCCGCGAGATCAGCCACGACATGACCGGCAAGCACCCCGTGCAGATGGCGAACGGGCGTACGGTCACCGCCGTGGACCTGCAGGGCGAGTACCTGCAGCGGGTCAAGGAGTTCGTCGACGCGAACGGGACCCCCACGCCGGTCGTGAAGCAGGTCCTGGACCTGTGGGAGCGCGGGCTGCGCGCCCTGGAGACCGACGACCTGTCGCTCGTGGACCGTGAGCTGGACTGGGTCATCAAGCTCAAGATCCTGCGCCGCTACCAGGAGAAGCACGGCCTCGAGCTCGACGACCCGCGCATCGCGCGCCTGGACCTGGCCTACCACGACATCTCGCGGACCGACGGGCTGTACAACATGCTCGCGGCGCGCGGCATGGTCGAGCGCATCACGACGGACCTCGAGGTCTTCGAGTCGACCGCGATCCCGCCGCAGACCACCCGGGCCAAGCTGCGCGGAGACTTCGTGCGCAAGGCCCAGGAGGCCAGGCGTGACTACACGGTCGACTGGGTGCACCTCAAGCTCAACGACCAGGCGCAGCGGACCGTGCTGTGCAAGGACCCGTTCGAGAACGTCGACGAGAGGGTCGAGCGGCTCATCGAGTCCATGTGACGTCGGCCCGCCGCGCCGCGACGAGCCCGCCGCGGCGCACCGACCCGGGCCGGCTGCGCGTGCGGCTCGCGGACCGGACACGAGCGGGGACGGGGTACTGCCACCGTTAGGGTGGTGGCACCCCGCCCCCGTTCGTCCTGAGGAGTTCCGTGCGCCGCCAGCACCACTGGTCGTCCGTCGTCGTCGCCGTGGTGCTCGCACTGACCACCACGGCCTGCTCGGAGCTGCCGGAGCGCGGCGAGTCGTCCGCGAACACCGAGGTCACGGTCTCGGGCATGATCGGGGACCCGCCCGTCGTCGAGTTCCAGCAGCCCCTGAGCGTCCCCGAGGAGCGCGGCGTGGTCGTCGTCCCGGGGACGGGCGCGGAGCTCGTCGAGGGCCAGGACGTACTCCTCAACATGTACGCGCTCGACGGGCGCGACGCGACCGTGCTCCAGAACACCTACACCGACGCCCCGACCTCCCTGGTCCTGACGGACGCGGAGGCCGGGTCGGAGATCGTCGACCTCCTGGTCGGGCAGCGCGTCGGGGCGCGCGTGATGTACCTCGAGGAGGCGAACGACGTCCCCCTGGTCCTCGTCATCGACGTGCTCCCGACCCGTGCCTCTGGCGAGGAGATCCCCGCGGTCGACGGGCTGCCCGGGGTGGCTCTCGACGAGAACGGCGCGCCGACGGTGACGATCCCTGCGGACACCGCCCCTCCGGGGGACCTGGTCGTCCAGCCGCTGGTCCGGGGCGGCGGGGTCCAGGTCGAGGCCGGGCAGGTGATCACGGTCCGCTTCACGGGGGTCGCCTGGTCGTCGGGCGAGGTCTTCGACTCGAACTGGGTCGAGGGCACCAAGCCGGCGTCGACCATGATCGGCATCGGGCAGATCATCGAGGGGTGGGAGCGCGGGCTCCTGGAGCAGAGCGTCGGCAGCCAGGTCCTGCTCGTCGTCCCGCCCGAGCTCGCCTACGCGGGGACGGGGCGGGCCTACGCGGACGAGACGCTCGTGTACGTGGTGGACATCCTGGACGCGCACTTCCCGGTCATCGACGAGACGCCGGGCCAAGAAACGGAAGGTCAGTAGCTCATGTCGGTCACGGTCCGTGTCATCCCTTGCCTGGACGTCGACGCAGGACGCGTCGTGAAGGGCGTCAACTTCGAGAACCTGCGCGACGCGGGCGACCCGGTCGAGCTCGCGGCGCGCTACGACGCGGAGGGGGCGGACGAGATCACGTTCCTCGACGTCTCGGCCTCGTCGGGCAACCGGGAGACCACCTACGACGTGGTGCGCCGCACGGCGGAGCAGGTCTTCGTGCCGCTCACGGTCGGCGGGGGCGTGCGCACGACAGACGACGTCGACAAGCTGCTGCGTGCGGGGGCGGACAAGGTCGGGGTCAACACCGCGGCGATCGCGCGCCCCGAGCTCGTCGCGGAGATCGCCGACCGGTTCGGCAGCCAGGTCCTGGTGCTCTCGGTCGACGCGCGGCGCGTCACCGGCGAGGTGCGGACGCCGTCGGGCTTCGAGGTCACGACGCACGGCGGGCGCCGGGGGACCGGGATCGACGCGGTCGAGTGGGCCGTGCGCGCGGCGGAGCTGGGCGCGGGCGAGATCCTGCTGAACTCGATGGACGCCGACGGCACGACCGGCGGCTTCGACCTCGAGATGTTCGGTGCGGTGCGTTCCGAGGTGACGGTCCCGCTCGTCGCGAGCGGTGGAGCGGGCACCCCGGAGCACTTCGCGCAGGCCGCGCACGCCGGCGCGGACGCCGTCCTGGCCGCGAGCGTGTTCCACTTCCGGACCCTGACGATCGGTGACGTCAAGGCGCACATGCGCGAGGCCGGCCTGCTGGTCCGGTGAGACCGTGACGTCCTGAGCGTTGCCCGACGGCGGCGCGCGCCTCAGCGCGGCCCGGGCACCGCCGTGTCGAGCGCCTCGACGTCGGTCGCGTCGCCCTGGAACGCGACCCCGGCGTGGCGCCCGCGGCCGAACGCGTGGAGCACGAGCTCGCCCACCTGGCCCGTCACGACGACGGTGCCGTGGAGGCGGCCGTCCTCGGCCGGACGCGACGGGGGCGCCTTGACCGCCAGGCGCTGCCCGCCGGGGACGACGAGCACGACCCCCACGGGGGACCGGCGGAAGAACAGCGGCGCCGCGCGGCGGAGCTGGGCCCAGAGCGCGTCCCGCAGGCCGGGCGGCAGGTCGCGGGCGCGCCCGTCCGAGGGGTTCGTGCCGCTGGTGCCGCCGTCCGTCCCGGAGTCACCCGGCCCCGCGTCCCACGTGCCGCGTCGCGCGTCCTCGGTGTGCACGAAGTACTCGGCGAGGTTGACGAGGTCCCCGGCCCAGGACCACGGGCTCCAGGCGGCGGGCGGCTGCTCGACGCGGGCCAGGAGCGCTGCGTACCCGCCGGGCTCGAGCGCGGTCGCGGCGAGCTCCTGGAGGTGGCGATCGGACCAGCCGTGCAGCGGCCCGCCGTTCGCACCGGCCTGCGTCCAGGGCTGGTGCTCGCGCAGGATCACGTGTGCCGCGAGGTGGCGCGTGCGCCATCCCTCGCAGAGGGTCGGGGCGTCGGGGCCTGCCTGGGTGAGGGCGTGGACGAGAGCGGCTCGCTCGTGGGCGTGCCAGGCGGTGGGCTGCATCCGGCCATGCTCGCACGAGCACGCCGTGTCCCGTGTGAGAAGATCGTGCCAACCCCCACGAAAGACGAGGATCGTCCGTGTCCGCGCGACGGAGCACCCCCACGAACACCACGCCCCGGCCCCAGGACGCGCGCACCGACGCTGCGCCCGGCCGGTCGGAGCCCACCCACCCGCACTCCGGCGCACCCGCAGGGTCAACCGGGCAGGCAGCGTCCCCTGCGCCCGCACCGTCGTCGGCGTCGAGCACGCGCCGCCACGCCCTGACCGGGTCGCGCACGCGACGCTCGCTCCAGCTCATGGGGCGCGGCATGCGGTCCGAGTGGCGCATCTACATCCTCGCGATCGGGGCCTCCGCGCTGTTCGGAGCGACGACCGTGGGCATCAGCCTCGCGGTCGGCCGGGTCACCGACGAGGTCGTCGTCCCGGCCCTCGCGGGGGACACCGACGCCCGCGGCGACCTGTGGCTCGCGGGGCTCGTGCTGGTGGGCATCGCCGTGACGCTCGCGCTCACGGTCGCGGGGCGGCGCATCTTCGCGGGCTACGGCTACGCGAACATCCAGGCGAGGCACCGCACGGCCGTCACGCACCAGTACCTGCGCCTGCCCATGTCGTGGCACCGGAGCCATCCGGCCGGGCAGCTCCTGTCGAACGCCAACTCGGACGTCGAGGCCGCGACGGGTGTGTTCAACCCGTTGCCCTTCGCCCTGGGCGTCGTCGTGATGATCGGTGTGTCCGCGGTCATGCTGTTCCGCATCGACGTGTGGCTCGCGTGCGCCGCGCTGATCGTCATCCCGGTCGCGGTCGCGGTCAACGTCGTCTTCCAGAAGTACATGTCGCCCGCGATCACGCACGCGCAACAGCTGCGTGCCGAGGTCTCCGACGTCGCGCACGAGAGCTTCGAGGCCGCGCTGCTGGTCAAGTCGCTGGGCACCGAGGCACGCGAGGAGCGGCGCTTCGCGGCGCGCACCGACGAGCTGCGCGCTGCCAACGTCCGCGTGGGCGTGGTCCGCGCGTTCTTCGACCCGGTCATCGAGCTCCTGCCCTCGCTGGGCACGCTCCTGGTCCTGGGGGTCGGAGCCGCCCGCGTGTCGGCCGGCGCGGTCGGCACGGGCGAGATCGTGACGGCGGCGTACCTGCTGACGATCATGGCCGTCCCGGTCCGTGCGTTCGGGTGGGTCCTGGGTGAGCTGCCGCGCGCGCTCGTCGGCTACGAGCGCATCGCGAGCGTGCTCGACGCCCCGGGCATCCCGGTCGCGGGCGCGCAGCGCCTGCCTGCCGCGACGCGGGGCGCGCACGTGCGCTTCGAGGACGTGGGTGTCGACGTCCGCGCGGGTGGTCGTGACGTGACCCTGCTCGACGGCGTGGAGCTCGACCTGGCGCCCGGGCGCACGATCGCGGTCGTCGGGCCGACGGGCGCTGGCAAGACCACGCTGGTGTCCCTGCTCGCCCGCCTCTCGGACCCCACGCGTGGCCGGGTCCTGATCGACGGTGTCGACGTGCGCGACGCGCTCGCGGCCGACCTCACGCGTCAGGTCGCTCTCGTCGCGCAGTCCACGTTCATCTTCGAGGACACGGTCCGCTCCAACGTGACGCTCGCGGACGAGGGCGTCGGCCCGACCGACGAGCAGGTGTGGGACGCGCTGCGCCTGGCCAAGGTCGACGACGTCGTCTCGCGCCTGCCCGGCGGCCTCGACTCGCCGCTGGGTGAGCGGGGCTCGAACCTGTCGGGCGGGCAGCGCCAGCGGCTAGCGATCGCGCGCGCCCTGGTGCGGTCCCCGCGCCTGCTGGTCCTCGACGACGCGACCTCCGCCGTCGACCCGCGCGTCGAGCAGCAGATCCTCGCCGGGCTGCGGGGCGACGGCCCGACGGGCGCGGCCGCGCAAGGCCCGACGGCGGAGCACCCCACGGTCGTCATGGTCGCCTACCGCATGTCGAGCGTCGCGCTCGCGGACCAGGTGGTCCACGTCGAGTCGGGCCGGGTCGTCGACGTCGGGACGCACGACGAGCTGCTCGCTCGCGACGCCGGCTACCGCGACCTGGCCATGGCCTACCAGCGCGAGGCCGAGCGCCGCGCGGAGGCCGACGAGCTCGACGGCGACCTGCCGGCCGGGCGCGACGAGCACGACCGGGGGGACGAGCAGCGCGAGGAGATCGAACGCTGCGAGCAGGAGGAGACCGACGAGATCGTGCGTCACGCCGAGGAAGGGACGGTGACCGAGTGAGCACCGCGACCACCACCGAGCCCCGCGAGCGTCGCCGCCGGGGCCGCACCACGAAGCCCGAGGTCGTCGTCGAGGACGCGACCGGCGCACGGATCGCCTCGGCGAGCTCGCTGGGCGTCTTCGCGACGCTGCGCAAGGGCGTCCAGATGTCCCCGGAGATCCTCCAGGGCGTGTGGATCACCCTGCTCCTGGCCGTCGCGGCAGCGCTGGGGCGCATCGTCGTCCCGATCGCGGTCCAGCAGACCGTCGACAGCGGCATCATGGCCCCTGGCGGACCCGACACGAGCCGCGTGACGCTGCTCGTGGGGCTCGCGGCCCTCGTCCTGGTGGTCGCGGGCCTGTGCTCGGCGCTCGTCAACGTGCGCCTGTTCCGTTCGACCGAGGCCGGGCTCGCGAGCCTGCGCGTGCGCGCGTTCCGGCACGTGCACGACCTGTCGGTCCTCACGCAGAGCACCGAGCGGCGCGGGGCACTGGTCTCGCGCGTCACGAGCGACGTCGACACCATCTCGCTGTTCGTCCAGTGGGGCGGCATCATGCTGCTCGTCTCGGTGCTGCAGATCGGTGCCGCCACGATCCTCATGGCGTTCTACTCGTGGCAGCTCACGCTGCTCGTGTGGGCGTGCTTCGTGCCGCTCTTCCTGATCCTGCGTCCCGCCCAGAAGCACGTGAACGCCGCGTACACCGCGCTGCGCGAGCGGGTCGGCGCGATGCTCGGCGCCATCTCGGAGTCGGTCGTGGGCGCCGAGACGATCCGCGCCTACGGCGTCGGGGAGCGTACCGGGCGCCGCATCGACGCGGCCGTCGAGAGCACGCGCACGGGCATGGTCCGAGCGCAGAAGCTCGTCTCGACGGTCTTCTCGAGCGGCGTGCTCGTGGCGAACCTGGTCCTGGCCGTCGTCGTGGTCGTGGGCACCCTCCTGGGCATCGACGGGTCGATCACCGCGGGCAAGCTCCTCGCTTTCCTGTTCCTCGTCCAGCTCTTCACGGGACCCGTGCAGATGGCGACCGAGATCCTCAACGAGCTCCAGAACGCGGTCGCGGGCTGGCGCCGGGTCCTCGCGGTCGTCGAGACCCCGATCCAGGTCGTCGACAAGGGGGAGCAGGGCGTGCGCTCGCCGCGCGGGCCGGCCCACGTGACCCTGGAGGACGTGCGCTTCGCCTACCCGGACGGCCCCGAGGTCCTGCACGGCGTGGACCTGGACTTCCCGGCCCGCACGTCCGTCGCGGTCGTCGGCGCCACGGGTTCGGGCAAGACCACGATCGCCAAGCTCGTGACGCGCCTCATGGACCCGACGTCGGGCGCCGTCCGGCTCGACGGCGTGGACCTGCGCGACCTGTCGGCCGCGAGCCTGCGCGAGCGCGTGGTCCTCGTGCCGCAGGAGGGCTTCCTGTTCGACGGGACGCTCGCCGAGAACATCGCGTACGGCGTGCGGGACGCGTCCGAGCCCGGAGGCCGGCCGACGGGGGAGACCTCCGCGCAGGCCGCCACCCGGCACGCCGGGCGCATCGACGCGGCGGTCGCCGAGCTCGGCCTGACCGACTGGGTCGCGGACCTTCCGCACGGGCTGGGCTCCGCCGTCGGGCAGCGGGGTGAGGCGCTGTCCGCGGGGGAGCGGCAGCTCGTCGCGATCACGCGCGCCTACCTGGCCGAGGCCGACCTGCTCGTGCTGGACGAGGCGACCTCGGCCGTGGACCCCGCGACCGAGGTGCGCATCGCGCGCGCCCTCGACTCGCTCACGGCCGGTCGCAGCACCATCACGATCGCGCACCGGCTCTCGACCGCCGAGGCCGCCGACCTCGTGGTCGTGGTCGACGCGGGGCACGTGGTCGAGGTCGGCCCGCACGCCGAGCTCGCGGCCGCGGGCGGCGTCTACGCGTCGATGCACGCGTCCTGGGTCGCGCAGACCCGATGAGCACCGGGGAGGTCGGTGGGATGGCCGAGGCGCGGACCGCGGACGAGGGGACCCGGGGGATCTGGCAGGATTCTCGGGTGCCCCAGAACGCAGCCCCGACCGCAGACCAGCCCGTCCCTGCGGACAAGATCTCCGGCGAGACGTCCGCCGCCGCTCCCGCCGCGCTGCCCGCGACCCTCGCCGCGCGCCTCAAGCGCGACGTCGACGGCCTCGTCGCGGCGATCGTCCAGCAGCACGACACCGGTGAGGTGCTCATGCTCGGCTGGATGGACGACGAGGCGCTGCGTCGCACCCTGACGTCGGGCCGGGTCACGTTCTGGTCGCGCTCCCGGCAGGAGTACTGGCGCAAGGGCGACACGTCGGGCCACGCGCAGTGGGTCAAGTCCGTCGCGATCGACTGCGACGGCGACGCGCTGCTCGTCCGCGCCGACCAGGTCGGCGCAGCGTGCCACACGGGTGCCCGCACCTGCTTCGAGGCGGGCGGGGACCTGGGCGCCGTCGTCGGGAACCGCCCCGAGACCGAGACCTCCGAGGAGAAGACGCAGTGACCGGACCGTCCCCCGTGACCAGCACGCCCGTCCCCGTGGTGCCCGCCGCGGGCCTGCCGTGGGGCGAGACCTGGCCCACGGTCGAGGGGTTCCGTGCGCTCGCGTCGTCGCGCCGCGTGGTCCCGGTGGTCCGCCGCCTCCTGGCCGACGACGTCACGCCCGTGGGCCTGTACCGCACCCTCGCGCAGGGACGCCCGGGCACGTTCGTCCTGGAGTCCGCCGAGGTCGACGGCTCCTGGGCGCGCTACTCGTTCGTGGGCGTGGCCTCGCGCGCGACCCTGACCGCGCGCGCCGGCCAGGCCGTGTGGACGGGCGACGTCCCCGCGGGCGTCCCGACGTCCGGGGACGTCGTCGACGTGCTCGAACGGACGCTCGACGCGCTGCGCACCCCCGCGATCGACGGTCTGCCGCCCCTCACGGGTGGGCTCGCGGGCGCCCTGGGGTGGGACGTCGTCCGCCACTGGGAGCCCACGTTGCCCGCGAACGCGCCCGACGAGCTGGGCGTCCCCGAGGTCACGCTGTGCCTCGCGACCGACCTCGCGGTCGTGGACCACCGCGAGGGCAGCGTGTGGCTCGTGGCCAACGCCATCAACTTCGACGACACCGACGAGCGCGTCGACGAGGCCTACGCCGATGCCGTGGCGCGCCTCGACCGGATGCAGGGCGAGCTCGTCGCCGGCACCGGCCGCGGGTCCTCGACCGCGGTCGTGGCGGACGTCCCCGAGCCCGAGCTCGAGTTCCGCTCGACGCGCGAGGAGTTCGAGGACGCCGTGCTCGCGGGCAAGGAGGCCATCCGCGAGGGCGAGGTCTTCCAGATCGTCATCTCCCAACGGCTCGACCTCGACTGCCCGGCCCCACCGCTCGACGTCTACCGGGCTCTGCGGACCATCAACCCGAGCCCGTACATGTACTACTTCCAGCTCACGGACGCCGACGGGGCGGACTTCGCCGTGGTCGGGTCGAGCCCCGAGACGCTCGTCAAGGTCGACGACGGGCACGTGGTCACGTTCCCCATCGCGGGATCGCGGCCGCGTGGCACGACGCCCGAGCAGGACGTCGCGCTGGGGGAGGAGCTGTTGGCCGACCCCAAGGAGCGGGCCGAGCACATCATGCTCGTCGACCTCTCGCGCAACGACCTCGTGAAGGTCTGCGACCCGGCCTCGGTCGAGGTCGTCGAGTTCATGGCCACCAAGCGGTTCAGCCACATCATGCACCTGTGCTCGACCGTCGTCGGGACGCTGCGCGAGGGCGCACGGGCGCTCGACGTGCTCCGCGCCACGTTCCCCGCGGGCACGCTCTCGGGAGCGCCCAAGCCGCGCGCGATCGCCCTGATCGACGAGCTGGAACCCGCCTCGCGCGGCATCTACGGCGGGACCGTGGGCTACTTCGACTTCGACGGCAACATGGACATGGCCATCGCGATCCGCACGGCCCTGATCCGCGACGGACGCGCGAGCGTCCAGGCGGGCGGCGGGATCGTCGCCGACTCGGTGCCCGCGCTGGAGTACGAGGAGTCGCGCAACAAGGCGGCCGCCGCGGTGCGCGCCGTCCAGCTCGCCGCGCGCCTGCGGAGCCTGTCGTGACCGCGGCGTCCGGGGCCGCAGGAGGAGCAGGAGCCGGGACCGGTGGGTCCTCCGCGGCCGCCCGGCAGCCGCGTTCGTGGCGCCTGGCGCGTCGCAGCGCGATCCTCCTGCTGCTCGTGCTCGGCGGCGGCGCCCTCGCGGCCGCCGCACCCACCTGGCTGCGCACCACGGGGGCCACGCCCCTGGACCCGGACGTCCTGGTCCACGTCGCCGGCACCTCGGCCGCGCCGGGCGTGGGCGCGGGGGCGCTGGTCGTCGTGGCGAGCGCACTGGCCCTCGGTCTCGTCGGTCGGATCGGTCGCTGGCTCGTGCTCCTGGTCACCGCAGCGAGCGGGGTCGTCGTCGCGGCGTCGGCCGCCGCGATCCTGCGCGACCCCACGCAGGCCGCCCGGACGGCGGTCGCCGAGGCGACCGGCGTGACGGACATGACGAGCGACATCGTCCTGACGCCGTGGCCCTACGTCGCCTGCGCGGTGGGCGTGCTCGTGGTCCTGGTGGCCCTCTGGACCGCCGTCTCGTCGCCGTCGTGGGGGCGTGTCTCCAACCGCCACGAGATCGTCCGCCCCGGGAGCGCGTCGTCGGGCACGACGGACCGCCCGGAGGCTCCGTCGACCGCGTCTGCGGGCGCCACGGCGGACGACGCCGCCGACCCCTCGGAGGGTGACGAGCCGGACGAGCAGGAGACGTGGGACTCGCTGACCCGCGGCGAGGACCCCACCGACCGCTGAACATCACGTACTGCCAGCAGGAACAGACCGACCCGCGTCCGATAGGCTGGGCGCACATCTTGACGAAAGGCACATCCCCATGGCCGAGAAGCCGCAGACCACCGAGATCTCCTACCTGCCGCCGTCGGCACCTCCCACGAACCACGGGCACACCGTCGCGGCCTGGTTCACCATGATCGGCATCATCGTGGGCGCGGTCGTCGCAGGTGTCGCCGTCGCGATGGCCCAGGTGTGGCTCTTCTGGGTCGGCATGGTCGTCGTCGCCCTCGCCCTCGTCGGCGGTGGCGTGCTGCGCAACATGGGGTACGGCCAGCCGAAGCCCGGGGTCGCGCCCCGGACGACGACGCAGCACTGACCCCCCGGGCGAGAGCCCGGACGTGCCTCCACGCGCCGCGCACCATCTCCGGTGCGTGGCGCGTGCCGTACCACCGGCAGCAGACCCGGCATCGACCGGGCCGCGCAGCCGTCTCGTAGAGAGCAGGTCGCACCATGAGCTACCCACCCACCCCCCCGAACGACCCCTACCGCCCCGAGGGCGAGCAGCCCGGCGGCGAGCCGGTGGAGCCGCACGCCCCGGGGCAGACGCCCCCACCGGCTCCCGGGCACCCCGGCTACCCGACCTACCCCGGGCAGCCTGCGCAGCCCGGGTCGCCCTACGCGACGCCGACGGGGCAGCCTGCCCCGGGGCCGGTGCCCGGCGGCGAGCAGGGCGGGTACTCGTACCCGCCGCCCGTGCAGCCGCCCTACGGCGCACCCGCGCAGGCCCCGTACGGAGCCTCGCCGTACCCCGCTCCGGGGGGCTACGGCTACTTCCCCCGCAACGACCTGGGCATCTGGGCCCTCGTGCTGGGCATCGCGTCGTTCGTGCTGTCCTGCGGGTTCCTCACGGGCATCCCCGCCATCATCGTCGGCACGAAGGCCAAGCGCGCGGTCGAGGCCGGCGAGGCGAACAACGGCGGGCTCGCGCAGGCGGGTGTCATCCTCGGCTGGGTCGCGTCGGCGCTGTCGGTGCTCGTGATCGTCTTCTTCGTGATCGCGCTGGCGTTCGGGCTGGCGAACGCCGAGTTCGACTCGACGTACTACTGACGAGACCGACGAGCGGTGCGGGACGAGCGGGGAGCGCGGCGATGACGAGACCACCGGTGTCACCGGCTCCGTCGACGACGGCTCTCGCCGAGGCAGGCCGGCCGAGCAGGAGCGCCCTGCGCACGTCCCTCGCGGTCGGGGCGGGCGTGGCGGCAGGCACCGTCCTCCTCGCTCTCGTGGACCCGCACCAGGGTGGCTACCCGCTGTGCCCGCTGCTCGCCCTCACCGGGTGGGCGTGCCCTGCGTGCGGGGGCCTGCGCGCGACGCACGACCTCGCGACGGGAGACCTCGCGGGGGCGTGGGCCATGAACCCGCTCTGGGTGCTGGTCGTGCCGTTCCTCGTCGTCGCCTGGGCCCTGTGGGTCCGGCGGGCGTGGCGCGGCACGACCGCGAGGGCGGTCCCGCCGTGGGTCGGGGTCGTCGGGCTCGTGGTCCTCGTCGGGTTCGGGATCGCGCGGAACGTCCCCGTGATGGCACCGTTCCTGGGCCCGGTCTGAGGTCCTGGCAGGGGTGCGGGGCACGTCTCGCGGGGTGACACGTGTCCCTGGTCACTCTCGGGCGGCTCTACGATGGCAGGTATCTCCCTGTCAATGGTTCGCGGAGAGATGCTGCGGGTGACCCGTCACGGTCCCCGCGGACACGCGCGAGCCTCAGGTGGCATGGAGTCGACGACGAGCACGGGGAGATATCACATGACGGTTCTGGAGGACATCGTCGCGGGAGTCCGCGAGGACCTTGCGGAGCGCCAGGCGAGGACGACCCTGGACGAGCTGAAGGAGCGCGCCTCGCGTGTGCACGGGGCGCTCGACTGCATCAGCCGCCTCAAGGCCGAGGACGCCGTCGCCGTGATCGCCGAGGTCAAGCGTTCGAGCCCCAGCAAGGGTGACCTGGCGGCCATCGCCGACCCCGCGTCGCTCGCCTCGGAGTACGAGAAGGGCGGCGCTGCCGTCATCTCGGTGCTCACCGAGCAGCGGCGTTTCAACGGCAGCCTCGCGGACCTCGACGCCGTGCGGGGCAAGGTCGACATCCCGGTCCTGCGCAAGGACTTCGTCGTCACTCCCTACCAGGTCTGGGAAGCCCGCGCGCACGGGGCGGACCTCGTCCTGCTCATCGTCGCGGCCCTCGAGCAGACGGTCCTGACGTCGCTCGTCGAGCGCGTCCACTCGCTCGGCATGACGGCCCTCGTCGAGGTGCACACGCTCGACGAGGTCTCGCGCGCGATCGACGCGGGTGCCCGTGTCATCGGCGTCAACGCTCGCGACCTCAAGACGCTCGAGGTCGACCGCACGACCTTCGCGCGGCTCGCTCCGGCGATCCCCGACGAGTACGTGCGCATCGCGGAGTCCGGGGTGCGCGGACCGCACGACGTCATGGACTACGCCCGCTCCGGCGCGCACGCCGTCCTCGTGGGCGAGGCCCTCGTCACGGACGCCGCGCCCCGTGCGTCGGTCGCCGACCTCGTCGCGGCGGGCTCGCACCCGTCCCTGTGGTCCGTCCGACACTGAGCAAGCCCCCGACACCCCCAGATCCCGTACCGAGGAGGTCAGGCCGCGTGCCCGACGCAACACGTTCCCTGCAGGACCAGCAGGGCCCCTACTTCGGGGACTTCGGCGGACGCTTCGTCCCGGAGGCCCTGATCGCCGCTCTCGACGAGCTCGAGGCCGAGTACCGCAAGGCCGTCGTCGACCCGACCTTCCAGGAGGAGCTGGCCCGGCTGCACCGCGAGTACACCGGGCGCCCCAACCCCCTCACGGAGGTGCCCCGCTTCGCGGAGCACGCCGGGGGTGCGCGCGTCTTCCTCAAGCGCGAGGACCTCAACCACACCGGCTCGCACAAGATCAACAACGTGCTCGGCCAGGCGCTGCTCGTCAAGCGCATGGGCAAGAAGCGTGTCATCGCGGAGACCGGCGCAGGGCAGCACGGAGTGGCCACGGCGACCGCCGCGGCGCTCATGGACCTCGAGTGCGTCGTCTACATGGGCGAGGAGGACACCGAGCGCCAGGCGCTGAACGTCGCGCGCATGCGCCTGCTCGGTGCGACGGTCGTCCCGGTCACGATCGGCTCGCGCACCCTCAAGGACGCGATCAACGAGGCGCTGCGCGACTGGGTCGCCAACGTCGACACCACGCACTACCTGCTGGGCACCGTCACCGGGCCGCACCCGTTCCCGGAGATGGTCCGCGACTTCCACCGCATCATCGGTGAGGAGGCGCGCGCACAGATCCTCGACCGGATCGGTCGCCTGCCCGACGCGCTCGCCGCGTGCGTGGGCGGGGGGTCGAACGCGCTGGGCCTGTTCAACGCGTTCCTCGACGACGAGGACGTCGCGCTCTACGGCTTCGAGGCCGGGGGAGAGGGCGTCCCGACCGGCAAGCACGCCGCCCGGTTCAGCGGTGGCGCCCCGGGCGTGCTGCACGGCGCACGCTCCTACCTCATGCAGGACGAGGACGGGCAGACGCTTCCCAGCCACTCGATCTCCGCAGGGCTCGACTACCCGAGCGTCGGGCCGGCCCACTCGTGGCTCCACGACCTGGGCCGGGCGACGTACGAGCCCGTGACCGACGTCGAGGCCATGGAGGCCTTCCGCCTCCTGTGCCGCACCGAGGGCATCATCCCCGCGATCGAGTCGGCGCACGCGCTGGCCGGTGCGCTGCGGATCGGCCGCGAGGCGCAGGCCGCGGGCAAGGAGGACACCGTGATCCTGGTGAACCTCTCGGGCCGCGGGGACAAGGACGTCGCGACCGCGGCGCGGTGGTTCGACCTGATCGACGCGGACACCGTGGTCGACGGCGAAGGGAGCAGCCTGTGAGCGGGACCGTCGGGGGCGTCCGCGCCCCCCACGCGACGTCGGCGCGGATCGACGAGCTGGCGGCGGAGGGGCGTGCCGCGCTCGTCGGCTACCTGCCCGTCGGCTACCCGAGCGTCGAGGGGACGGTCCAGGCCGCGACGGCGCTGGTCGAGTCCGGGGTCGACATCATCGAGCTCGGCCTGCCGTACACGGACCCCGTCATGGACGGACCGGTCATCCAGCGCGCGGTCGAGCACGCGCTCGCGGGCGGCACGCGCGTGCGTGACGTCTTCACCGCCGTCGAGGCCGTGGCCGCGCTCGGGGTCCCCGTGCTCGTCATGACCTACTGGAACCCCGTGCTGCGCTACGGCGTCGAGGCTTTCGCCCGCGACCTGGCTGCCGCCGGGGGAGCCGGGCTCATCACGGCCGACCTCATCCCGGACGAGGCCGGCGAGTGGATCGCCGCCGCGGACGCGCACGGCCTCGACAAGGTGTTCCTCGTCGCGCCGAGCTCGACCCCCGAGCGCCTGCGCCTGACGGCGGCCGCGTCGCGCGGCTTCGTCTACGCAGCCTCGACCATGGGTGTGACCGGAGTCCGCGCCGAGGTCGGCAGCAGGGCCGAGGAGCTGGTCGCAGCGACCCGCGCCGCGGGGGGCGAGCACGTGTGCGTGGGGCTCGGCGTCTCGACGGCCGCGCAGGCCGCGCAGGTCGGTCGCTACGCCGACGGCGTGATCGTCGGCTCGGCCTTCGTCCGTCCGCTCCTCGGTGACGAGCCGTGGGAAGAGCGCCTCGAGAACCTGCGCGCTGTCACCCGCGACCTGGCGGAGGGGGTCCGCACGGCTCGCACCGCCGACGGGACCACCGGGCAGGTGACGGCGTGAACGGGCTGGTCTCCGCCGTCGGGCCCGTGGTCGCCTCGATCCCCAGCCCCTCCGAGCACACCTGGTACATCGGACCCTTCCCGCTGCGCGCCTACGCGCTCGCCATCCTCGCGGGCATCGCCGTCGCGGTGTGGCTCACGCGCAAGCGGTGGGTCGAGCGTGGTGGCGACGCCGACGACGTCCTCGAGATCGCGTTCTGGGCCGTGCCCTTCGGGATCGTCGGCGGGCGCCTGTACCACGTCATCTCCTCTCCCGACGCGTACTGGGGCCCGGACGGCGACCCCCTCAAGGCCCTGCGCATCTGGGACGGGGGCCTCGGGATCTGGGGCGCGATCGCCCTGGGGGCCGTGGGCGCCTACATCGGGTGCCGCCGCCAGAAGGTGAGCTTCCCGGCGTTCGCGGACGCGCTCGCCCCGGGCCTCCTGCTCGCCCAGGCGATCGGGCGGCTGGGCAACTGGTTCAACCAGGAGCTCTTCGGCAGCCCGACCACGCTCCCGTGGGGGCTCGAGGTCGACCCGAGCATCGCCGACTACGTGTGCAGCAACGCAGGCCTGACCTGCGGGGCCGGGACGCTGTTCCACCCGACCTTCCTCTACGAGATGCTGTGGAACGTCGCGGCGGCCTTCCTGCTCATGTACCTCGACCGTCGCTTCAGGCTGGGTCACGGTCGGGTATTCTGGCTGTACGTTCTCTTCTACACGCTTGGCCGCGTGTGGATCGAGATGCTACGCATCGACGACGCCGAGCTGGTGCTCGGTCTCCGACTGAACGTCTGGACCTCCATCCTGGTCGGAGTCGGTGCGTTGATAGCGTTTATCGTTGTCGGGCGCCGAAACCCAGGGCGCGAAGAGACAGTATCGCTCGATGCTGCGGAGCCCGAGCAGGCAGATGCTGCCAGACCCGACCCAGGTCGCTGAAGCATCCGTCTTTTCATAGGCGAACCCGCTGGACAACCATCCAGCAGGTTCAGTCATGTCCGTTGGGCCGATGAAGTCCCACAATCCCCCAAGTTGGATCAAAGCCCGGCCCATGGCCGGGCGCCTGTGAGGACGGTGTTGATGACCACGCCGCTGCACCGGGCTGCTGCGCCTACGGCACAGGGCCTGTACGACCCTGTGGCCGAGCACGACGCGTGCGGTGTCGCCTTCGTGGCGACGCTCCGCGGCACACCCGGACGCGACATCGTTGACGCGGGGCTCACGGCCCTGCTCAACCTGGACCACCGCGGCGCCGTCGGCGCCGAGGAGAACAGCGGTGACGGGGCAGGCATCCTGACCCAGATCCCCGACGCCTTCGTGCGGGACGTCGTCGACGTCGAGCTTCCGCCCGCGGGCCACTACGCGATCGGTATGGCCTTCCTGCCGCAGGACCCTGTGGCTGCGGCCGAGGCGGTCCGGCAGGTCGAGGCCATCGCGGCCGAGGAGAAGCTCGTCGTCCTCGCCTGGCGCGACGTGCCCGTGACCGCGGACCTCGTCGGGCCGAGCGCGCGCGCCTCGATGCCGACGTTCCGCCAGCTCGTGGTCGCCGACCTGACCCGCGAGCTGTCCGGCCTCGAGCTGGACCGTCGGACGTACCGCCTGCGCAAGCGTGCCGAGCACGAGCTGGGGCTGTTCTTCGCGTCGCTGTCCTCGCGCACGCTCACCTACAAGGGCATGCTGACCGTCGCGCAGCTCGAGCCGTTCTTCCCGGACCTCTCGGACCCGCGCTACGCGAGCGAGCTGGTCCTGGTGCACTCGCGCTTCTCGACCAACACGTTCCCGTCGTGGCCGCTGGCCCAGCCGTTCCGCATGATCGCGCACAACGGCGAGATCAACACGGTGCGGGGCAACCGCAACTGGATGGCCGCCCGCCAGGGCATGCTCGCGAGCGACAAGCTGGGCGACCTCGGTCCGCTGCTGCCGGTCTGCTCGGAGGGCTCGAGCGACTCCGCCAGCTTCGACGAGGTGCTCGAGCTGCTGCACCTGTCGGGCCGCTCGCTGCCGCACGCCGTCCTGATGATGGCCCCCGAGGCGTGGGAGAACCACACCGAGATGGACCCGGACCGTCGGGCCTTCTACGAGTACCACTCCACGCTCATGGAGCCGTGGGACGGCCCCGCGTGCCTCAACTTCACCGACGGCACCCTCATCGGCGCCGTGCTGGACCGCAACGGGCTGCGCCCGGGGCGGTACTGGGTGACCGAGGACGGCCTCGTCGTCCTGGCGTCCGAGGCCGGGGTCCTGGACCTCGACCCCGCCACGATCGTGCGCAAGGGCCGGCTCGAGCCGGGCCGCATGTTCCTCGTCGACACCGGCCAGGGCCGGATCATCGAGGACGAGGAGATCAAGGGGCAGCTCGCCGCGCAGCGTCCGTACGCGCAGTGGGTCGCCGACAACTCGGTCTACCTCGACCGCATGCCCGAGCGCGAGCACGTCGCGCACAGCCCCGCCTCGGTCCAGCGTCGCCAGCGGGCGTTCGGGTACACCGAGGAGGAGCTGCGGATCCTGCTCACCCCCATGGCGAGCACGGGCGCCGAGCCGCTCGGCGCCATGGGCACCGACACGCCCATCGCGGTGCTGTCGAGCCGTCCGCGGCTGCTGTTCGACTACTTCACGCAGATGTTCGCCCAGGTCACGAACCCGCCGCTCGACGCGATCCGCGAGGAGCTCGTGACGTCGATCGGCGGGGCGATCGGCCCCGAGCCGAACCTCCTGGACGACAGCCCGCTGCACGCCCGCAAGCTCATCCTGCCGTTCCCGGTGCTCGACAACGACGAGCTCGCGAAGATCCTGCGCGTCGACCGCGACCCGGCCCTCGAGGGCATCTTCCGGGCCGTGACCGTCAAGGGGCTCTATCCCGTCGGCGGCGGCGGCGAGGCGCTCCAGGAGCGCCTCGAGGAGATCTTCGCCGAGGTCGACCAGCACGTGGCCGAGGGCGCGAGCTTCATCGTGCTCTCCGACCGTGACTCGAACCAGGAGCTCGCGCCGATCCCGTCGCTGCTCCTGTCGAGCGCGGTGCACCACCACCTGCTGCGCCGTCACACGCGCACCCAGGTCTCGCTCGTGGTGGAGGCCGGTGACGTCCGCGAGGTGCACCACGTGGCCCTCCTGATCGGCTACGGCGCGGCTGCGGTCAACCCGTACCTCGCGATGGAGACCGTCGAGGACCTCGCCAAGTCGGGCTTCGTCACGGTCAGCCCCGAGCAGGCGGTGAAGAACCTCATCAAGGCGCTCGGCAAGGGCGTCCTGAAGGTCATGAGCAAGATGGGCATCTCGACCATCTCCTCGTACCGGGGTGCGCAGGTCTTCGAGGCCCTCGGGCTCTCGCACGAGCTCGTCGCGGACTACTTCGCCGGGACCACGAGCCGCCTCGGCGGCATCGGCCTCGACGTCCTCGCGGCCGAGGTCGCCGCACGGCACGCCGAGGCCTACCCGGCCTCGGGCAACCACCAGGCGCACGTCCGTCTCACCACGGGCGGCGAGTACCAGTGGCGCCGTGACGGCGAGGAGCACCTCTTCGACCCGGAGACGGTCTTCCGCCTGCAGCACGCGACGCGCGAGCGCCGGTACGACGTCTTCCGCCAGTACACCCAGCGGGTCGACGACCAGTCGACGCGTCTGATGACGCTGCGCGGGCTCCTGGAGTTCCAGGAGGGGCAGCGCCCCGCGCTGTCGGTCGACGAGGTCGAGCCGGTCAGCGAGATCGTCAAGCGCTTCAACACGGGCGCGATGTCCTACGGTTCCATCTCGGCCGAGACGCACGAGACCCTCGCGATCGCGATGAACCGCCTCGGCGGACGGTCGAACACGGGCGAGGGCGGGGAGGACTCCGAGCGCCTGTACGACCCGGAGCGTCGCTCGAAGGTCAAGCAGATCGCGTCGGGCCGCTTCGGCGTCACGTCCGAGTACCTGACCAACGCGGACGACATCCAGATCAAGCTCGCCCAGGGCGCCAAGCCCGGCGAGGGCGGTCAGCTGCCGGGACACAAGGTCTACCCGTGGGTCGCCAAGACGCGTCACTCGACGCCGGGCGTCGGGCTCATCTCCCCGCCGCCGCACCACGACATCTACTCGATCGAGGACCTGGCGCAGCTCATCCACGACGCCAAGAACGCGAACCCGTCGGCTCGCGTGCACGTCAAGCTCGTGAGCGAGTTCGGCGTGGGCACCGTGGCGACCGGTGTGTCCAAGGCGCACGCGGACGTCGTCCTCATCTCGGGGCACGACGGCGGCACGGGCGCCAGCCCGTTGACCTCGCTCAAGCACGCGGGCACCCCGTGGGAGCTCGGCCTGGCCGAGACCCAGCAGACGCTCGTGCTGAACAACCTGCGAGACCGCATCGTGGTCCAGGTCGACGGTCAGATGAAGACCGGGCGCGACGTCGTGATCGGTGCGCTGCTCGGCGCCGAGGAGTTCGGCTTCGCGACGGCGCCCATGGTCGTCTCGGGCTGCGTCATGATGCGCGTGTGCCACCTGGACACGTGCCCTGTCGGCGTCGCGACGCAGAACCCCGAGCTGCGGGCCCGCTTCACGGGCAAGCCGGAGTTCGTCGTGAACTTCTTCGAGTTCATCGCCGAGGAGGTGCGGGAGCACCTGGCCCGCCTCGGGTTCCGTTCGATCGAGGAGGCCGTCGGCCACGTCGAGGCGCTCGACACGCGCAAGGCGGTCGAGCACTGGAAGGCCCAGGGTCTCGACCTCGGGCCCGTGCTCGAGAAGCCGCAGCCGGTCGAGGGCTCGTCGCTGCGCAACACGACGACGCAGGACCACGGTCTCGAGCGCGCGCTGGACAACCAGCTCATCGCGCTGGCGACCGACGCGCTCGAGAACCGCGAGCCCGTGCGCATCGCCCTGCCGATCCGCAACGTCAACCGCACCGTGGGCACCATGCTGGGTCACGAGGTGACGAAGCGGTACCGCGGCGAGGGCCTGGCCGACGACACGATCGACGTCTCCCTCACGGGGTCGGCCGGTCAGTCGATGGGCGCGTTCCTGCCGCGAGGGATCACGCTGCGCCTGTTCGGCGACGCGAACGACTACGTCGGCAAGGGGCTGTCGGGCGGACGCATCATCGTCCGTCCGGACCGTGCTGCGGTCCTCACGGGGTCGAGCAACGTCGTCGCGGGCAACGTCATCGGCTACGGCGCCACGTCCGGGCAGATCTTCCTGCGCGGCCTGGTGGGCGAGCGCTTCGCGGTCCGTAACTCCGGTGCCACGCTCGTCGTGGAGGGCGTGGGCGACCACGGACTGGAGTACATGACCGGCGGCTCGGTCGTGATCCTCGGTCCGACCGGACGCAACCTCGGCGCGGGGATGTCGGGAGGCACGGCCTACGTGCTCGACCTGCGCCCGCAGGCGATGAACACGACCGGGGTGTCCTCGGGCGAGCTGCTGCTCGACCCGCTCGACGACGCGGACGCCGCGCTCGTCGAGGGCCTGGTCCGGACGCACCTCGAGGAGACGGGCTCGACCGTCGCGGCCGAGCTGCTCGAGGACTTCGACGCGGCCCGCGCTCGCTTCACGCGCATCCTGCCGGCCGAGTTCGCCCGCGTGCGCAAGGCGCTCGCGCAGGCCGAGCTCGACGGTCTCGATCCTGCCGCCCCCGGCGTGTGGGACCAGATCTTGGAGGTGGCCCGTGGCTGATCCCCGCGGATTCCTGAAGGTGCGGGAGCGTGAGCTCCCGCCCAACCGCCCTGTCGAGGTCCGTCTGCGCGACTGGCGCGACGTCCACGAGCACCGTGTCGAGGGGCAGCCGTTCCTCAAGGAGCAGGCGGGCCGCTGCATGGACTGCGGCATCCCGTTCTGCCACCAGGGGTGCCCGCTCGGGAACCTCATCCCCGAGTGGAACGACCTGGTGTGGCGTGACCAGTGGGCCGAGGCCAGCGAGCGGCTGCACGAGACGAACAACTTCCCGGAGTTCACGGGGCGCGTGTGCCCGGCTCCGTGCGAGTCGAGCTGCGTGCTGGGCATCAACCAGCCGGCCGTGACGATCAAGAACGTCGAGGTCTCGATCATCGACGAGGCGTTCGCTCGAGGCTTCGTCACGCCGCACGTGCCCCAGCGCCTCACGGGCTCGACGGTCGCCGTCGTCGGGTCGGGGCCGGCGGGGCTCGCCGCGGCGCAGCAGCTCACGCGCGCCGGCCACACGGTCGTCGTGTACGAGCGAGACGCCGCGATCGGCGGCCTGCTGCGGTTCGGCATCCCGGACTTCAAGCTCGAGAAGACGCACATCGACCGCCGTCTCGCGCAGATGGAGGCCGAGGGCACGCGCTTCCGCGCGGGCGTGGAGATCGGCGTGGACATCACCTGGGACGAGCTGAGGCGCCGGTTCGACGCCGTCGTGCTCGCCACCGGTGCGACGATCCCGCGCGCGCTCCAGGTGCCGGGCAACGACCTGGACGGCGTGCACTTCGCGATGGAGTTCCTGCACCAGGCCAACACCGTGGTCGCGGGCGGGACGGTCGAGGACCAGATCGTCGCGACGGGCAAGAACGTCATCATCATCGGCGGTGGGGACACCGGTTCCGACTGCCTGGGCACCTCGCTCCGGCAGGGCGCGGCGAGCGTCACGACCCTCGCGATCGGCAAGCAGCCGCCGCGCGAGCGGGCCGCGAGCCAGCCCTGGCCGACCGACCCGATCCTGTTCGAGGTCTCGTCCTCGCACGAGGAGGGCGGCGAGCGCGCCTACCTGGCCTCGACCGTCGAGTTCCTCGCGGACGAGGACGGTCGGGTGCGCGCGCTGGTCGTCGCCGAGACCGAGTACCTCCCCGACGGCCGTCGTGTCCCGAAGGCCGGCACCGAGAAGGAGATCCCTGCCGATCTCGTGCTCGTGGCCATGGGCTTCACGGGGCCGGAGACGGACTCGCTCTCGGCGCAGTCCGACATCGAGCTGACGGCGCGCGGGCTCGTGGCGCGCGGCGACGACTTCGCGGCCACCGTGCCGGGTGTCTTCGTCGCGGGCGACGCCGGCCGGGGCCAGTCGCTCATCGTGTGGGCGATCGCCGAGGGTCGTGCCGCGGCGGCGTCGGTCGACGCGTACCTGCAGGGCAGCAGCGAGCTGCCCGCTCCGGTGCGCGCGTCGACCGTGTCGCTGAGAGCATGACAGGACAGTGAGACGCGCCCCGGAGTCCGGTCAGGACGTCGGGGTGGAGACGGGGCCCAGGCAGGGGCCCGAAGCGGTCCGGTTCCGCCGGACACGAAGGAACAATGAGGCTGGAGAAATGCGCAGAGCAAAGATCGTTTGCACCATCGGACCCGCGACCGAGTCGAAGGAGCAGCTCCGGGCGCTCGTCGACGCCGGGATGGACGTGGCGCGGATCAACCGCAGCCACGGCAGCGCCGAGGAGCACGCAGCCGTCTACCACGGCGTGCGCGAGGCCGCTGCGGCGTCGGGCCGTTCGGTCGCGGTGCTCGTCGACCTGCAGGGCCCCAAGATCCGCCTGGGCCGCTTCGGCGGCGACGAGAAGCACTGGCTCAACGAGGGTGACGTCTTCACCATCACGACCGAGGACGTCGTCGGCACCAAGGAGCTCGTCTCCACGACGCACAAGGGTCTGCCGGGCGACGCTCGCGTCGGTGACCCGATCCTCATCGACGACGGCAAGGTGCTCGTCCGCGTCACCGCCGTCGAGGGCCCGCGCGTCGTCACGCGCGTCGAGGTCGCAGGCCCCGTGTCGAACAACAAGGGCCTGAACCTCCCGGGCGTCGCGGTCTCCGTGCCGGCGCTGTCCGAGAAGGACCGCGACGACCTGCGCTGGGCGCTCCGCCTGGGCGCGGACATCATCGCGCTGTCGTTCGTCCGCTCCGCGGCGGACTTCGACGACGTCAAGGCGATCATGGACGAGGAGGGCCGCACGGTCCCCGTCGTCGCGAAGATCGAGAAGCCGCAGGCCGTCGAGAACCTCGCCGAGATCGTCGACGCGTTCGACGGCGTGATGGTCGCTCGTGGTGACCTCGCGGTCGAGCTCCCGCTCGAGCAGGTCCCGCTCGTGCAGAAGCGCATCGTCGAGATGGCTCGCCGCAACGCGAAGCCCGTCATCGTCGCGACGCAGGTGCTCGAGTCCATGACGAACTCGCCGCGCCCCACGCGCGCCGAGGCGTCGGACTGCGCGAACGCCGTCCTCGACGGGGCCGACGCCGTCATGCTCTCGGGCGAGACGAGCGTGGGCGAGTTCCCGATCCTCACGGTCGAGACGATGGCCCGCATCATCGAGGCGACGGAGGAGGCGGGCCGTGAGCGCATGGCTCCGCTCGGCTCGACGCCGCACACGCGTGGTGGCGCCATCACGCGTGCCGCTGCGGAGATCGGTGAGATCCTCGGGGCGAAGTACCTCGCGACGTTCACGCAGTCGGGGGACTCGGCTCGCCGCATGTCTCGTCTGCGTTCGTCGATCCCGCTGCTCGCGTTCACGCCGCGCGAGCACGTGCGCAACGTCCTGTCGCTCACCTGGGGCACCCAGACGTACCAGGTGCCCGAGGTGCACAACACCGACGCGATGGTCGGCCAGGTCGACACGACCCTGCAGGCCAACGGCCTGGCAGAGGTGGGCGACCTCGTGGTCGTCGTCTCCGGCGCCCCTGTGGGCCAGCCGGGCACGACGAACTCGATCCTCGTGCACCGGATCGGTGACAGCACGGACGTCTGATCCGCGCTGACCTCTGGTCGACGCAGGGCCCCCGGGGGGGGGGGGGGGGGGGGG
>NZ_JACSQE010000011.1:0-10827 GCF_014836745.1 Oerskovia gallyi | reverse complement strand
CCCCCCCCCCCCCCCCCCCCCCCCCCCCCCCCGGGGGCCTCGTCGTTCCTGCCCGACGGCGGCGCTCGCCCTGGGCGGTCGGGCGGTGCGCCCGGTGCGGACCGGCGCGCGCTGGCGGCTCACGAACCGTCAGGCCCCGAGCGCGAGGTGCACCGCGAGGCCGAGGATCACGAGCCCGCCGACGGCCGCGGTGACCCGTTGGCCCGTGTCGTCGGTCAGCGCGCGTCCGAGCACCGCGCCGCCGCCCGCGACGACCAGCTGCCAGCTCGCGGAGGCGAGGAACGCCGCGGCGACGAACACGGCGCGCTCGGGCCCGGTCGCGTCGGGACCGAGAGCCCCGCCCGCGACGAGCACGGCGAAGTAGACGACGGTCGCCGGGTTGACGAGCGTCAGCCCGAGCAGCGTCGCGTAGGCGCGCACGGGAGTGGTGTCGCTGGTCGCCGGGCGGGGCGTGGCGCCGTCGGGCACGACGCGCTGGAGAGCCGGGCGGACCGTGCGCCACGCGAGGAGCACGAGGACCGCGACCGACGCCCACGTGAGCGGCGTGCGGATCGACGCGACGAACGGCGCGACGACCGCGCCCGCGACCACGGCGATCGTCGCGTAGACGCCGTCCGCGGTCGCCGTGCCCAGGCCCGCCGCCGCGCCCACGGTGAAACGCGTGCGCGCCGTGAGCGTCACGAGGTAGACCGCGATGGCGCCGACGGGGATCGCGATCGCGTACCCGGCGACGAGGCCCGCGACGAGCGCGGCCGTCATCGGTCCGGGTGAGGTCGCCGCGACGGGAGGCCCTGCTGTCGCCGGGCAGGTCGCGCGGGAGCGGCGTGCGGGCGGTGAGCGGGCGTCGTCGGCATGGATCGAGGATCACCCCTGAGGGCCGGGCCGTCAAGCGTCCTTCGGTGCCTCCCCCTCCTCCTGCCCGACGGCGCCGCTCGCCCCCGGGTGAAGGGACGGGTCGGTCGTCAGCCGACGAGCAGGGCCGCTGCGACCGCGCCCACCAGCATGCCGAGCACGAGTCCCGTGACGACCTCCGCGCGGGAGTGGTCGCGCACGCCGAGCCGGGCGAGGCCCACGACCGCTGCGACGACCAGCAGGCCGGCCGTGAGCCACCACGACAGCGCGGTCGCCACGCCCGCCGCCACGGAGAAGACGCCCGTGTGCACCGACGCCCGCACGACCGGGGTCACGAGGGCGAGCGCGACGACCCCCGCGAGGTACGCCGTGAGGAGCTGGATCAGCAGAGCAGGCGCCCCGGTGGCGTGCAGCACGAGGATCGCGGTGACCTCGATGACGATCAGCCCGGCGAAGACGACCAGGCGCTGGGCGCGGGGACGCACGTGTCGCGACTCGAGGACCCGCAGGCGGGCCAGGCCGTGCACGAACAGGTAGGGCAGCCCGCCGCACAGGAGCACGGCGAGGGCGACGTGGCGGAGGCCCGAGACGCCGGGGGAGGCGTACAGCGCGGTCGCGAGCACGAGCGCGGCGACCGTGTAGCCGGGGGCGAGCACCTCGGTCACGAGGACGGCCCAGCGGGGGACGCGCGCCGTGGCGTCCGAGGCCTGCTCGGCCGACGGCGCGGTGGGGACGGGGTGGGGCATGGCTCTCCGGTGTGCGGGCGGTGTGCGGTCGCGGTCAGTGGTGGTCGTCGCGCTCGTTGCTCCGCGGGAGCGGCGAGCCCTCTCGCCCGTCGTACCCGAGCACGGACACGAGGACGCTCTCGCGCCGCTCGCTGGTCTGCTCCCGGAACGCCCGGCCGAGGTCTCGCAGCGCGTCGTCGTCGGTGACCCAGTCGCTCCAGTCGGCGGGGACAGGTGGGCGTTCGTCCATCCCCCGGCGGGTCGCGGCGACGTCGATCTGCAGGGCGCGCAGGACGGGCTCGGGAGCCTCGCCGACGAGGGAGCGGACCCGCGCCGCGTCCTGCGGCTCGGAGTACCGGGCGAGGGTCGCGAGCGCGTCCATGATCTCGATCGTGCGGTGGTACTCCGCGACCTCCGGCCGGACGGCGGGCAGCCGGGACTCGGCGACCGTGTCGACGAGGTGGGCGTGCAGCGCGCTGAGGTCCGCGCGCCGACGGCGCCGGGTCCGGGCGGCCGTGAGCAGGTGTCCCATGATCCCGATCGTGAGCAGGACGCTCGACGTCGCGATGAGGTATCGGGTGCGGATGCCCAGGACGCGGAACTGCTCGACGCCGTCGGGTTCCTGCAGGACGATGTTGACGGCGCTGAGCAGCGCCCACAGGACGCCGACGAACGCTCCGGCCGCGGCCAGGTCCATGCCCCACCGGCCACCGCGCGGTCGCTCGCCCCGGGCCCGGAGGGTCGAGACGCCGAACGTGGCCGTGGCCCACAGGAACGCGCCGTAGTAGGCGGCCCAGTAGAGGGCCATCCATGGCTTGCCCGCGGTCTGGAAGTCGAAGTCCCGTCGTTCCCACGGCCCGTTGAGGACGAAGACCACGACGAGCACGCTCACGACGCCGACCACGCCCGTGACGACGAAGCGGGGACGAGGACGCCGGCCCTGGGTCCCCTGGACCCAGGCCGCGATGCACAGGCAGCCGGCGACGAGCAGCGCGTGCTTGGCGAGCTCGTGCAGCCCGGCGGGGGCGCTGGTCAGCACGAAGGACTCCACGGCGTCGATCCGCAGCGCGGACGCCGCAGCCACGAGGCCCAGGCCCCAGGTGAGCGCGCGGTCGCCGTCGAGGTGTGAGCGGTGCCGCAGGGCGGTCCACACCGCGGCCCCGGCGAAGAGCAGGAAGGCGAGGTAGGTCACCGGTAGCGCTCCATGCCGGCGAGCCGGTGGGCGACACCACCCGTCGCCTCGATCGACATCATGAGCTCGCTCGCGAGGGACTCGGCACGGTGCTCGACGGGGTCCTCGTAGCGGTTGCGCCGCTGCGGGCCGGGGGGCGGGGCCGTGGGGTCCTCGCACGCGTCGAGGATGTGGACGAGCTCGTGGGCGATGATGTGCCGGCGGTGGCGCGCGGACAGGGCGGCCTCGGAGCTGACGAGGATCTTCTCGCCGTCCGGCAGGCTGAGCCACATCCCCGAGACGCCTTCGCCGAGCGGGCCGTCGACGACGTCGACGGGGCGCCCGCGCCGGGTCGCGACGATCGCGCGCGCCTCGTCGATGCTGCGTGCGCGGTCGAGGCCGGCGTCGGTGAGCCAGGCGCGATGGTCGGTCACGGTTCGTCGTCGGGGTCGACCGCCGGCAGGGACTGCATGCGTCGCATCTGGTCGAGGAGCTGGGTCACCGCGCGGACGTTCTCCGCCGAGAGCCCTTCGGCGCGCATCGCGAAGGCCTCGACACCGTGGTCGGTGAGGGCGAGGCGCAGCTCCTTCTTGGGGTCTTCCCCGGTGTCGAGCAGGTCCTTGGGCTCGACACCGAAGTACGCCGCGAGGCCCTCGATGATGCGCAGCGAGGGCGAGGTCCGGTGGCCACCGCGCAGCGCGCTCAGGTAGGCCTCCTTCACGGCGTAGCCGTGCTCGGTCATCCAGGTCGCGACCTCGCGGTTGGTCGCGCCGCGTCCGGCGCGCTGCCTGTTCGCGAACAGCTCGTTCAGCCGGTGCTGGAACGCGCGGCTGAGCCGCTCGCCCGGGGGGGTCTCCTGTGTCGTCACGAGTCGATTGTCCCAGGAGCAGCGGTGTGGTGGTAGCGGGTGGGACCAGGTGGGCTCGACGGTGGGACGTGGCGTCGAACCGTCCGGTGGAAGGCCGGCGTCGAGGCGGTGGGCGGGAGCCCGCTCGTGACGGCATCGTGCGGCCCCTGCGCACGTGTGGTGCAGTTCACATGAGAGCTCTCTCATCTACGGGAACTTCGCCTCCCGCGTCGCAGTGCTCTCAGTAGAGTACGGATGTCGCGCTCGTGACGGTCGAGGCCTTGGGGGTCGTGCGTCCCGTCCGAGTGCGACCGCCCGGCGCCTCCGGGGGAGCAGGGGGTCCCCGGAAGGCGCCGGTGCCGTGCTGCCCCGCGGCCTTCCCCCGGTCGGACCGCTCCCGGCTAGGCCTGTGCAGCCGCCTCGCGCCTCGCGTGCTCGACGCCGAGCGCCCTGTCCAGGTCGTCGAGGACGCGCCGCGCCTCCTCGACGTCCCACGTCGTCCCCTGCAGCTCGAACTCGAAGAGCACGGGGCGCCCCGAGGTCCGGGCGATCTGACGGCACGCGGCCTGGTAGTGCTCGCCGAAGTTCCTGTTGCCCGACCCCATGACCCCCACCAGACGGCGCCGTGTGAGCGGGCTCGCGAGGAAGCGGCGCACCGGTTCGGGGATGGTGTCGTTGTCGACGTTCCCCGTCTTGTACGACGGCGTGAGCAGCACCCAGGGCCCGTCCGGGACGGAGCGGCGGACCTCGCGGTCACCCAGGTCGAGGACCTCGCGGCCCAGGCGGTGCGCGAACGAGCGCACCATGCCCGACGCCGACGAGTAGAAGTAGACGACGGTGCGTACCGGGCTCCCCGTGGCGCCGAGGTCCCCGGGTGAGCCCGCAGCGAGAGGAGCGTGATCGGGACGGTCGGCGTCGGGCATGGGTGTGGCACTCCTCAGGGGGTGGGGGACCCTCCAGTCCACACCTGCCCCGCCCTGCTCGCCAGGGCACAAGGTCCCGTCCCGAGCGCCGGGGTGCGCGTCCGGACAGGGGCGCCGGTGTGCTCCCGCGGGGAGGCGGAAGCACACCGTCCCTCGTCAGGGTGCTGCCGTCACGACCGCGCGCGACGCGGCGTGGCGTGCACCGAGATAGCCGAACACGACGGCCGGCCCGATCGTCGAGCCAGGACCCGGGTAGGTACGGCCCATGACCGCGGCGGTCGAGTTGCCCGCGGCGTAGAGCCCTGGGACGGGCGTGAGGTCCTCGCGCAGGACCGCGCCGTGCTCGTCGGTGAGGAGCCCGCCCTTGGTCCCGAGGTCACCCGGGACGATCCTCACGGCCGTGAACGGTCCCTTCTCGATCGCGCCGAGGTTCGGGTTGGGCCTGACGCCGGGGTCGCCGTAGTAGCGGTCGTACAGCGAGTCGCCCCGGTGGAAGTCCTCGTCGACGCCCGAGCGCGCGAATCCGTTGAAACGCTCGACGGTCGCGGTGAGGTGCACGGGTTCCATGTGGAGCAGCCGGGCGAGGTCCTCGAGCGTGTCGGCGACGACGAGCGTCCCGGCCTTCTCGAGCTTCTTGGTGCCTGACGGTGCGATCGTGAACAGGTACCTCCGGCGCGCCCGGGAGTCCAGGACGAGCCAGGACGGGACCGCAGGCGCGGTGCGGTCGCGCTCGAGCATCGCGTGCCCGAAGTCGATGTAGCTCGCCGACTCGTTGGTGTATCGCCGACCTTGCTGGTCCACCACGATGCTGTACGGCATGCTGCGCTCGCTCAGCACGAAGCCGTTCATCCCGCTGTCGTTGGCGACCCCGGCCCCCCACCACGCGTCGTCCATGAGGGCCAGCGCCCCGCCGACCGCCGCCCCTGCTTCGATCCCGGTGCCGAGGTCGCCGCCCGCGGCCGCGCTCCACCCCGGGACCCCGTGGTACTTCTCGCGCCACTCGGTGCGGTGCGCGAAGCCGCCGGCCGCGACGACCACGCCTCCCCGGGTCCGGACCGTCCGCTGCCCCGTCGGTCCGCCGAGCACCGCCCCGACGACCGCGTCCTCCTCGACCACGAGTTCGACGAGAGGGGTGCTCAGCAGGACGGGAGTGCCCTGGGTGCGGACGACCTGCATGAGCGAGCACACGAGCGCCGCGCCGATGCCCGCGGGACGCTGCCCGCGCACCAGGGAGCCGAGCGTGCGACCCACGAAGCGCGCACCGCGGACGAAGCCCCCCGGCGACGACCATGCCCGGGCGAGGAGCCAGACGTCGTCGGTCCGGAGGGGGAGCGGCATCCCGCCGTCGGTCATGCGGGAGTACTTGATCCACGTGCCGAGCCGACGGGTGTCGAAGGCCTGGGCCTCGATGCTGCGTCCGACCATCCCGCCGGGCTGCTCCGGGTAGTAGTCGGGGTAGTCGGTCGCGCGGACCCAACGGACGCCGTGCTTCTCGAGGCTCGTGACGACCTCAGGCACTGCCTCCACGAAGGCCCGCTTGCGCGCGGGCGACGTGGCGGGGCCCGCGTCCTCGACGACCGCGTCGAGGTACGTCAGCGCCTTCTCGACCGAGTCCTCGACGCCGTCGCGCGCCATGAGCGGGTTGGCCGGCATCCACAGCCCGCCTCCGCTGCGCATCGTCGTACCGCCCCAACGGTCCGTGCCCTCGACCAGAAGGACCTTCGCGCCGGCGTCGGAGGCGGCGACCGCCGCCGAGAGCCCTGCCGCACCGGTCCCGACCACCAGGACATCGACCTCGTCGTCCCACGACCGCTCCATCGCGGCCTCCTCTCACGCGCAGCCTTCGCGCTTCGACAGAACCGGAGGATGATCCTCCGTATCGTGAATGTAGCGGGCGCTACGCTGCTGCGGAAGAGGCCGACCGAGGGGGAACGATGTCCGAGCCAGTCCTGCGCGCCGACGCGCAGCGCAACCGCGACCAGGTCGTCGCGGCGGCCACGTCCTTGTTCCTCGAGGTCGGCCCCGACGTCGCCCTCGAGACCGTGGCTCGCGAGGCCGGAGTCGGCATCGGCACGCTCTACCGCCGTTTCCCCGACCGGGAGGCACTTCTGCGCGCGGTCCTGCAGGACGCCCTCGAGGGTCTCCTGACCGACATGCGCTCGGCACGCGACGGTGAGCCCACGGCCTGGGCAGCGCTCGTCGGTGCGCTCGGCTGGTCGCACCGGCTGCGCGTCGTCCTCACCTTGACGGGCTCGCTGACGGGCCCGCTGACGGGCCCGACGACCGGCCCGACGACGACGGCCGCCCCGACGACGGCCGGGTCCGCCGACCGTGCGCACGACGCGGGTCTCGTGCACGTCCGCGACGAGCTCGTCGACCTCGTCGACGAGCTCGTGGGTGCCGCCCAGCGCGAGGGGAGCCTGCGCTCGGACGTCGCGACCGGAGACGTGATCCTGCTCATGGCGGCCGTCAGCCGGGGGCTGCCGCGCGGGACGGCCAGCGCGGCGAACGCCTACACCCGGGCTCACGCACTCGTCCTCGACGCGCTGCGCGCCCCCGCGGCGACGCGGCTGCCCGGAGAACCCACGCGGGTCGGCGACCTCCCGATCTAGCCGGCCCCTGCGGTCGTCGCCCCGCTGCTCGTTCGCCGACGGCCGACGCGCGACGGCGCGGGCAGGCCGGGCGACAGGTTGTGCGTCAGAACCGACAGGTTATGCAAACCGACGGCCCGCCCCGTCAGGTGTGCGCTGTGATGAGTTCGTTATCAACCGACCAGCGGCACCAACGTCGCTGGCCACCTGGACGTCGCAGCCCTCCGCGGAGGTGGGTACTGACTCCGACGTCGCCCGAGTCCGCCCGGTCGACGGCGCAGGCGGGGCGATCCCACCATGCGGCAGCTCGTGGACAGTCGAAGGAGACACACCAGTGGACCCACGCACGCATCCCGCCCCTCCCGGGGCCGACGCCGTGTCCAGCGACCACTCCCGGGCGAACCCCGGGGCGAGCCCCCGGCTCGCGCGGACGCGGGCCCGAGGACACCGGGGAGGCGACCGTGCGCTCGTTCTGGGCTGATCTCTCCGAGCGTCGGCCCACGGTCGCGCAGTTCATCATGTTCTCGCTCCTGAGCACAGGGATGACGGTGCTCCAGCTGGCGCTCATGCCGTTGTTCAAGGGGATCTTCAACCTGACGCCCCTCGTGGACCAGACGTTCCAGGCGCTCGCCGTGAGCACGAACACGGACGGCTCGCCGTTCTACCTCTTCGACTACGCGGCGGGTGCCCTTCCCGGCGGCGGCGGGGGACTGGCGTACTTCCTCGCGGTGCAGGTCACGCTGCTCATCGCCCAGGTCATCAACTTCTTCCTCCAGCGCAACGTCACGTTCAAGTCGGACACGAACATCTGGCGTGCTGCCGCCTGGTACTTCGTCGCCTACGTGGTGATCACCTTCGCGGCCGCAGCGCTGCAGGGCTTCTACAAGGAACCGATCTACCAGTGGATGGTCGAGCGCTGGGGCAGCACCGGGGAGGTCGGGGCGGACCTCGTCACGATGATCATCAACGCGCTGATCTCGGTCGTCGTGTACTTCCCGATCCTCAAGATCATCTTCAGGCAGACGCCCGGGACCGACGGGGGTGCGGGTGCCGGGCCGGCCGACGTCGCCGTCGCGCCGACCGAGCCCCTCGCCGAGGCGGCGCGCTAGACCGCGACACCTGGCCTCAGAGCAACGCATCCCGTCGTACCGGTCGGGCGTGCAGAACCACACCAGTGCACCCATGAGAGACGACCTCCGTGGGGGAACGGAAGCAGAACCATGACGGAAGAACTGACCACGCTCGAGAAGGCCGCACTCCTCAGCGGGGAGAGCGTCTGGGAGACGCGGGCGGTACCTCGGCACGGCATCCGGACGTTGTGGCTGTCCGACGGTCCGCACGGCATCCGCAAGCAGACGGGCTCGGCCGACCACCTCGGCCTGGGTGCGTCGCAGCCCGCGACCTGCTTCCCGACGGCGGCCACGGTCGCGAACAGCTGGGACCCCGAGCTGGCGCTGTCGGTCGGGGAGGCGCTCGGCGCCGAGGCCGCGCACCAGGGTGTGGACGTCCTGCTCGGCCCTGGTCTCAACGTCAAGCGCAGCCCGCTGTGCGGGCGCAACTTCGAGTACTTCTCCGAGGACCCGCTCCTGTCCGGGCGTCTCGCTGCCGGCTACGTGCGGGGCATCCAGTCGCGGGGCGTCGCGGCCTGCCCCAAGCACTTCGCGGCGAACAGCCAGGAGCTGCGCCGCATGACGAGCGACTCCGTCGTGGACGAGCGGACGCTGCGTGAGATCTACCTGACCGGCTTCGAGGTCGTGGTCCGTGAGTCCTCGCCCTTCGCGATCATGTCGAGCTACAACCTGATCAACGGCACGTACGCCAACGAGAACCCGTTCCTGCTCCAGCAGGTGCTGCGGGACGAGTGGGGCTTCGACGGTGCGGTCGTGACGGACTGGGGCGGCGGCAACGACGCGGTCGAGGCGGTCCGCCGCGGCGGGACGCTCGAGATGCCCTCGCCGGGCCTGGACTCGGCGGCGCAGATCGTCGCCGCCGTCGAGCGCGGCGACCTGGACGTGGCCGACCTCGACGCGCGCGTCGAGGAGATGAAGGTCCTCGGGAGCCGGATCGGCGGGGCGGGACGTGAGGTCGACCTCGACGCGCACCACGAGCTGGCGCGCACCGTCGCCGAGCAGAGCGCGGTGCTGCTGCGCAACGAGGACCACCTCCTGCCGTTGGCGTCGGGGACCCGGGTCGCGGTCGTCGGAGACTTCGCCGGGACGCCCCGCTACCAGGGCGCCGGCTCCTCGGTCGTCAACCCGACCCGGCTCACGACGGCCCTGGATGCCCTGAGCGCCTCGGACCTGCAGGTCGTGGCGACCGCGCAGGGCTTCACGCGCGGCGGGTCCTCGGACCCCGCGCTCGTCGCGGAGGCCGTCGACGCGGCGCGCGCGGCGGACGTGGTGCTGCTGTACCTGGGCCTGGACGAGATCAGCGAGTCGGAGGGGCAGGACCGGAGCCACCTGCGGCTGCCGCAGAGCCAGGTCGAGCTGCTGGCGCGGCTCTCCTCGGTCACGAGCCGGATCGTGGTCGTCCTGAGCGCCGGGTCCGTCGTGGAGGTGCCCTGGCTGTCGCAGTGCGGCGCCCTGGTCCACGGCTACCTGGGCGGTCAGGGCGGCGCAGAGGCAGTGGTGCGCGTCCTCACGGGGGCCGTGAACCCGTCGGGCCGTCTCGCGGAGACGTACCCCGTCCGGCTCGAGGACGTCCCCAACGTGCGGTACTACCCGGGCGAAGGGGTCGACGCCGAGTACCGCGAGGGGCCCTACGTGGGCTACCGCTACTACTCGACGGTCGGCGTCCCGGTCACGTTCCCCTTCGGGTTCGGGCTGAGCTACACGACGTTCGACTATGCCGACCTCGCGGTCGACGCCGACGGCGTGACGTTCACCCTGACCAACACGGGTGACGTCGCGGGGGCCGAGGTCGCCCAGCTCTACGTCGGGCGTCAGGACGCCGACGGCGTGCACCGTCCCGTGCGCGAGCTCAAGGGCTTCGCGAAGGTGCACCTCGCGCCGGGCGAGTCCCGACGGGTGCGCATCGACTTCGACCGGTTCACGTTCCGGCACTTCTCGACGACGTCGGGCACCTGGGAGACCGAGGGGGGTGCCTGGACGCTCGCCGTGGCCTCCGACGTGGAGACCGTTCTCCTGGAGGCCGATCACGTCGTCGCGGGCCCTGCCGCGAGCGCGGTCCCGGCGTTGCCCGAGGAGTACCGGACCGGCCGCGTGACCGACGTGTCCGACGAGGCGTTCGCCGCGCTCCTGGGCCGTCCGCTCGCCCTGCGAGGCCGAGGGACCGGGCCGCTCGGCGTCAACAGCCCGTTGTCGGACATGGAGCACGCACGGAGCCCGCTGGCCCGGTTCGCCTACCGCGAGCTCGCTCGACGGATCGCGCGGGCCGAGGCCAAGGGCACCCCGGACCTGAACCTCCTGTTCCTGCGCGGCATGCCGTTCAGGGCGATCGCGAAGATGACGAACGGCGCGATGAGTATGGACATGGCCGAGGGCCTGCTCACGATCGTCAACGGCCACTTCTTCCGCGGGGCGGGGGCCCTGGTCTCAGGGTTCTTCCGCAACCGTCGGGCGACCCGTCGGATGCGGGCCGAGCTCGCGCGCTGACGCGCTCGTCCGGTTCGTTCCTTTTCCCGTGAGAGTGAGTGTGTGATGTTCGGTCGGATTGGTCAGGCGTGGTCGGGGTTTGCTGAGCGGCGTCCGGGGGCGGC
>NZ_JACSQE010000010.1:53884-203507 GCF_014836745.1 Oerskovia gallyi | reverse complement strand
GCGGCCCCCACCACCACCCGACCCGAGGATCCCCCCTGAGCCCCGCGCCCCACCCCCTCAGCGACCGCGCGACCCGCAAGGTCCGCGCCGTCGCGGACCGCCACCGCCCGACCCTCGGCGAGCTGCGCCACGTAGAGTCGTGCACGCTCTCCGCGCGCGCGATCGGGACGGTCGCCGGGATCTTCGCCGCGGTCGTCGCCGTGATGGTCTTCAACGGCCGCGTCGTCGAGGTGATCGGGTTCGCCCTCTCGATGGGCCTGGTCCTGGCCGTGGTCCTGCGGTTCGTCGCGAGCGAGAAGCTCCTCGTGCTCGAACGCGGCCTCGTGGTCGGCTCGTTCGGCCCGTTCATGACGCCCTACGCCGTGCCCTACGCGGACGTCGACGCGCCGAGCGTCGCGGCGATCGTCGGGACCCAGCGCCCGGTGACGCTGCTCAAGGCCGA
This sequence comes from Oerskovia gallyi, assembly GCF_014836745.1. Taxonomy (NCBI): domain Bacteria; kingdom Bacillati; phylum Actinomycetota; class Actinomycetes; order Micrococcales; family Cellulomonadaceae; genus Oerskovia; species Oerskovia gallyi. Next base: position 203,065 of record NZ_JACSQE010000010.1, on the reverse strand, counting down.
CCAGGGGGCGTCCGCGACGAACCGGACCGCCTTGTGGTCGCTGCGGTCCGTGACGTTCGTCGGGCCGACCGCCGAGGCCTCCCGCGCGTTCACCCGGACCGGGACGTGGCAGCCGCAACCCGAGAAGCAGGACCTGTGGGTGTTCTCGGTGCGCGGCGCGCGGCGCCAGGAGATCCTCGTGCACGAGCTCGCCGCGGCCCTGCACCGGTCCGGCCAGCCGGGCGCCGAGCAGGTCATGGCGCACGCCCTGCCCGCGCGGCGGCTGCGCGTGAGCACCGCCGACGCCGACCACCTGCGCCTGCCCGAGAAGCTGCGCTCGACGAGCGTCCAGGTCGGCGCCCCGGTCGGCTGAGCCCGCTCAGCCCAGGGCGGCGGCCACCTCGGCCAGCAGGGGCGAGGCGGCGCCGTCGGACCCGCTCGCCGCGTCGCGCAACGCCGCGACCTGCAGGACCATCCACGGGCTGAACGCCCACGGCGTCGCGTCGACCGCGCTCCCCAGCGCGCCCGGCGCGGCCCACTCGAGCTCGGCGACCTCGTCCGGGTTGGCCGTCACGTCGCTCGCGGCGCGCGCGACGTACACGGGGCAGATCTCGTTCTCGACCACGCCCGACGCGTCCACGGCCCGGTACCGGAACCCCGGCACGGCGACCTCGAGGCCCTCGATCCGCAGGCCCAGCTCGTGCGCGGCGTGCCGCGTGATGGACTCCTCGGTCGTCTCCGTCCAGCGCGGGTGCCCGCAGAAGGAGTTGGTCCACACGCCCGGCCACGTGCGCTTCGACAGGGCACGACGCGTCACGAGGAGGCGACCTGCGCCGTCGAGCACGTAGCAGGAGAACGCCAGGTGCAGGGGCGTCTCCGTGGTGTGGACGTCGCTGCGCGCGAAGGTCCCGGTCCGGTTCCCCTCGGCGTCGACGGTCACGACGTGGTCGGCGGCGACGGGCACGTGCACGTCGGTCATGGCTCCTCCAGGGTCCTGCGGTGCTGTCGGGGGGGTGCACCGGTCGCAGGACCGGTGCGAGCAGCGCGGGCGCGGGCGCGCCCGGGGCATCCGGCCCCACTGTCACACACCGGACGAGAGGAAGGAAGTCCGTCCGGCAGGTGTCCCTCCCGGCCCGACGGCGCAGGGTCGCCCTGCGTCGTCGGGCCGCCGGTCAGACGAACCCGAAGACCGGCGGGAACACCACGACCACGACCGCCGCCCACACGGCGTACACCGGCAGGAACTGCGTCTGCCAGCGTCCGAGGGCCGCGAACGGGCGTCGTCCCCGCAGGAACGCGGTGAGGAGCAGTGCCGACCCCACGAGGTGCACGAGCAGCAGGAGGTTGAGCCCCAGGGCCGCGACCTTGTTGGGGCTGAACCCGAACTCGGCGATGCGGGTCAGCATCGCGGTGAGAGCGACCGCGTCGACCGCGAGCGCCGCGACGACCAGGGCGAGCAGCAGGGCGTCGAACAGGTGGGGCGGCGAGAGCGGGTCGCGTGCCGAGACCGAGTAGAGGAGCAGGCACAGGACGAGGACGAGGATCGCGTCCATGAGGATGAGGAGCCCGCGGTCGGTGTCGAGCAGGGACCCGGCCGTCGCGAGGACGACGAACAGCACGAGCAGCATCACGATCGTCAGGGGGGTGAAGACCCTGGTCAGGACCGGGGCGATGTTCTCGACGACGTTCTGCTTGGCCTCGACGAGCCAGGCCGCGACGACGAGCGCCCCGGGCACGGCGAAGGGCAGGACCCAGCCCTCGAAGAACGGCTCGGGGTCGATCCCGACGAGGTTGAGGGTCCCGAACGTGAGGCCGAGCAGGACGGCGCCACCCAGCGCGAGGAGCGTGAAGTAGATCGCGAGCTCGCCCGTGAACCGGGCGAAGTCCATGCGGCCGCTGTCCGAGCGCCACCGTCCACCGACGTACGCGATCCCCACGAGCGCCCACAGGACGACCGGGGCGTGCAGGGCGGCGAGGAGCAGGGTCGAGCCGTCCGCCTCGAATGGGTAGACGTTGAGCACGACCGCGAGCACTGCGAACGGGACCAGGAGCATCACGCCCACGCCCCACGTGAGGCGTCGCTTCCACGCGAAGTAGCCCGCGAGGAACGGGAGGACGAGCAGGCTGACGTTGCGCAGCAGGACGGTCTCGTCGCCGATCGTCTCGGCGGCGACCTTGACCGCGACGCCCGCGCCGACCGCGAGCGCGAGGACGACGGCGAGCTCGCGCCACGACCGCTCGCCCCGACCTGGCGTTCCGGCGTCCGGGACGAGCACGAGCTGCTTCCACAGGCGGTCGGAGTGCTCGCGCGCGAACTCCCGCGAGACCTCGTCGAGGTTGCCCATGCGCTTGACCGCCACGAGGAAGGCCTCGTCGCCGTCGAGGCCCGTCGCGGTCAGGTCGGCGACCTGCTCACGCAGGTGGTCCTCCATCTCGTCGACGTCGGCCGTGGAGATCGCCTGACGGCGCTGGACGTAGCTGCGCCACTGGTCGATCTGGGCCTCGAGCTCAGGGGTGCCGGGCATCATGCCCACCCCTCGGCCACGGCGCGGGGAGGCTGGGCGTCGCCCAGGTCCTTCCACACCTGCTGGAGCGCGTCGGCGACGACCTGCCACTGCGCGCGGCGCTCGGCGAGCGCTTCGTGGCCTGCGGGCGTCAGGGCGTAGTGCTTGCGCCGCCGCCCGACGTCGGACACGCCCCACGTCGCCTCGACGAGCCCGAGGCGTTCGAGCCGGTGGAGAAGGGGGTAGAGCATGCCGTCGGTCCACTGCATGTGGCCGCCCGAGAGCTCGTTGACGCGTCGGACGATCGCGTAGCCGTACGACTCCCCGTCGGCGAGGATGCCGAGGACGAGCGGCGTGGCCGAGGCGGCGACGAGGTCCTTGTCGATGTGCATGGTGCTCCAATACCTAGGACTGCTAGGGGTAACTAACCTAGCAGATCTAGGTATGGTGGCGCGGGCCCCTCGAGACGAGCACGGCTCGCGGTTGCCGACCCTCACGACCCGTGCCAGAAAGACGACCGTGGAGAACTCGCGGCCGAGCATCACGGTCCTCGCGCCGCACGGGACCGCCCTCGGCCCCGCGCTCCACGCCGGCCTCGTGGCCCGCGGGTGGACGGCCGACCTGCTCACCGTCTCCCGCGCCGACCCCACGCACCTGCGGACGAGGGCGGTCGTCGTCATCGAGGACGACGACGGCAACCCCCGGATGGGCCTGCCCACGTCCGGGTCGCTCACGACGTGCGTCTGCGTCGGCTCGGTGCGTTCCGTGTCGGTCCTGCTCACTCTCCACGGTCGCGGTGCCACGGTGCTCAACCAGTCCGCGTCCCTGCTCTCGCTGCTCCGCCTCGTCGAGAGGGCGCACCTGACGCCCGGACGGACCGAGCACGAGGCCGTCGCGTTCTCCCGCACGCTGCAGCGGCGACGCGACGAGAGCGCCGGCCTCGGCCGCCTGACCGCCGCCGAGAACGGCGTCCTGCGCGGCATGATCGCGGGCTTCAGCGCGGCGCAGATCAGCAACCAGCGCTTCCTCTCGACCCACACGATCCGCAGCCACATCAAGTCGATCCTGACCAAGCTCCAGGTCCGGTCCCAGCTCGAGGCCGTAGCCGTCGCCCGTCGGTCCGGCCACATGACCTGGCTCCACGACGCCCCGGCACAGTTCACCAATTCTGGTGAGGACGACACCTGACGCCGTCGAGCAGAGTGAGGAACGCACGACGACGTGCGCGAGGCTCCCGCCGAACCGCCCCCTCGGAGGCGGCGACCACGAGGCCCTCGCACCCACCCGGACCAGGGGACCGGTGATGCATCGATGACGAGCTGAGCACGACCATCCGTAATCACTCGAACACGCAAGGGGATCGATGATGAGACAGGTATCGAACACACAACCGACCACGCTCCTCAACACCACGGTCGTCGGCCAGCCCTGGCAGCCGAGCTACAAGCCGGGCCTCGGCGTCGACGCCGTGACCGGCCAGCTCCGCGCCTCGGCCGTCAAGCCGTTCACCGTCACGCCCAGCACGACCCAGAACCCCGAGTTCATGTACTCGTTCATCCAGGCGGAGAGCGACGTCCAGTCCCTCATCAGCGCCTCGCTGAAGGGCTCGTACAACATCGAGGGCATCACGGTCAGCGCCAGCACCTCGTTCCTCGACGAGCTCGCCGTCTCCGACCTCGCGGTGACCCTCGTCGCCGAGGTGTCCGTCGAGGACGGCCAGTACTCGCTCGCCCCGTCGTACGAGCTCGCGGTCGAGCCCGGACCCGGCTTCCGCGAGAAGTACGGCGACTACTTCGTGGCCGGCTACCGTTCGGGCTCCTCGCTGTACGTCACCTACCAGTGCCGGTTCACCAGCACCGAGCAGCGCACGAAGTTCTCGGCCGCCGTGGCCGCCGAGGTCCCCCAGGTGTTCAGCACCGAGGGAAGCTCGGCGTTCGAGAAGGTCGCCTCGGAGCACGGCGCGAACGTCAGCATCCACATCACCGCACGGGGGGTCAAGGGCAGCTTCCCCGACCCCCCGTCGGGATCGACGTGGACGGCCGAGACGATCGTCTCGACGCTCCTGCCCTGGTTCAACGGGGCCCAGACGCCCGCCCCGCTCGAGTCCTACCTCATGGCCTACCGCATGATCGACCCGTCGATCTCGGGCGAGGTGCCCATCAGCCCCGACGTCTTCTCGCAGGTCGGCTACCTCTACGGCCAGTTCTGGCTCGCCAGGAGCCGCGTCAAGACCTGCCCCGAGTTCGGCAAGAAGCTCGTGGACGACCCGTTCCGCAGGCTCGAGAAGGACCTCGAGGCCTACCAGTCGTCCCTCCCGACCGACCAGCCCCGGATCGAGGCGTTCACGGCGGACACCAAGCGGCTCCTCGGCGAGCTCGACGTCGTCGCCAACCGCCAGACGTTCTACACCCAGGTCGTCGCCGCGGCGAAGACCGAGCCGGCCGAGGGGGAGAACTTCGACGCCGACAAGGGCCGGGTGCGGTGGGGCTACGGGTTCCAGCGCGGCGACGCCCCGGGCATCGACGTGGCCAGCGTCACCCAGAACTACTCGGCCGACTGGAAGATCGGGTGGCGGGAGAACGTGTTCACGTTCCGCGACACCTCCAAGGTGATCGTCGGGTGGGACGTGATCTGCAACAGGACCGACAACGGCGGCGACTGGCAGAAGCGCAGCGCCACGATCATCGGCCGGAACAACGGCAACGTCTACGTCAAGAGCGACTACGACCGCGGCTGCAGCTGGACGATCGTCTGGTACACCGTCGACGCCAACCTGTACCCGGCCGGGCCGTGGACGCTGACCGCGACGCACGAGCCGGACTTCGTCGAGTCCGACGACGTCACCCGCGCACTCCACGCGGCCGACGCCGAGGGCACCGACTTCTGGACCCCCGAGCGGATGGAAGAGGCCGAGCCGCTCGACCGCTCGGTCACGATCGACCGGGACGCCCTGGCGGTCACCGAGGTCACCTCGGCCGGCGCAGGCGGCACGGTGTCCGGCACGGCCCCGTCCGAGGGCGGGCGGCTGGACCTGCTCGGCGCCGCCCAGACCGCCCGCGTCAAGGACCCCCAGTCCTTCCCCGAGCGGACCGTCGGCAAGCTCTTCTTCGTCATGGACGGCAAGCCGCACACCGCGTCGGCCGTCGTCGTCCACCGCTTCGGCATCATGACCGCCGCGCACTGCCTCGTGCTCGGGGGCAACCAGGCGACCGACATCGTCTTCGTCCCCGCCTACACGGCGGGCGCGGCCCCCTACAAGAAGTGGAACGTCACCCGGTCGGCGTGGCCCACCGCGTGGACCACGGACGAGTCGTCCGCGTGGGACCTCGGGCTGTGCATCGTCGCCCCGGACGGCGACGGGCGGGGCGTCGGCGACGTCGTCGGCACGGCCGGCGTCCGGTGGGGGCGCACGGGCACCACCTGGGACAACACGGGCTACCCGGCCCGCCCGACCCCCCGGTTCCCGTTCGACGGCGAACACATGTGGCACAGCCTCGGACGGCGCGTCGCCGACACCTTCCCGTCGACCGTCACCAAGGAGGACAACCTCACCGCCGGAGGCAGCGGAGGACCGTGGTTCACGACCGAGGACCCGCCCGTGGTGAACGGCGTCTTCAGCCGATACTCGGTCGAGGAGGAGCTCAACATCAGCCCCGAGTTCGCCGACTGGGTGGGGCAGTTCTACCACCACGTGTTCGGCTGACGCCCGCACGGACGTGCCAGGGCGGTCGCTGAACCCGCCAGGTACGACGAAGGCCCCGGATCGATGATCCGGGGCCTTTCGTACATCACGTGCGCGAGGGGGGACTTGAACCCCCACGCCCTTTCGGACACTAGCACCTGAAGCTAGCGCGTCTGCCATTCCGCCACTCGCGCGTGCCGCAGAAGATTATCACGAGAGCCGGTCCAGACCTGCATCGGTCGTCGGGCCACCCTCGGAGGGTCTTCCACAGGCGCTTCACCGGGGCCGAGCCCGGTGCTGCACCAGAGAGAACAGTACCCCGCTGCGGGAGGCGCCTCACGCACGGGGCACCCGATCTCCCCCTGATCTCCCCGTCCACTTCGGCCGATCACCGGCCCGGCGAGGCCCCGGGTCGTTACGATCTAGGTAGTCTGCCCGGGGACCGTGTACCCGGTCGAGGGAACGTCGATGAGGGAGGAGGTGGCATGGGAGTCCTGGATCGTTTCGAGAAGGGCGTCGAACGCGTCGTCAACAACGCCTTCAAGGTCGGGCGCAGCGAGGTCAAGCCCGTCGAGCTGGCGAGTGCTCTGCGTCGTGAGGTCGACGACCGGGCCGCGGTCGTCGACCGCGACCGGACGGTCGTGCCCAACCAGTTCACCATCGAGCTGTCGCCGGACGACTACGCACAGGTCGAGGGCTGGGGAGCGGAGTCGCTCGCCGACGAGCTCGCGGCCAACGTGACGGAGCACGCGGCCTCTCAGCACTACGCGTTCGTCGGCCCGGTGAGCGTGTCGTTCGAGCAGGACGACTCCCTGGACACGGGGCGTTTCCAGCTGCGGTCGGCGAGCGTGCGGGGGAACGTCGCTCCCGCGACGAGCTCGGCACCCAGCGCACGGCACCCCCTGGTCGACATCGACGGGCAGCGTTACCTGCTCACGGGTCCCGTCACCGTCATCGGACGCGGGTCGGAGGCCGACATCGTGGTCGACGACCCGGGTGTCTCGCGACGCCACCTCGAGATCCGCGTCACGCCCGACGGCGTGATCGCGACGGACCTCGGTTCGACCAACGGACTGTTCGTCGAGGGCCACCAGGTCCCGGCCGCTACCCTGCTCGACGGGAACAGCCTGACCATCGGGCGGACCCGCATCATGTTCTGGACGGGTGCGCCCGACAACGAGGATTGGTGATCCCCTCCGCATGACCGAGCTGACGTTCACCCTGCTGCGGCTGGGATTCCTGGTCCTCCTGTGGGTGTTCGTGTTCGCCGCGATCGGTGTGCTGCGACGCGACCTGTACGGCACCAAGATCACGGCACGCAAGGGCCGGAACACCCCCGAGGCGCGCTCTGCCGCTGCTGCGGCTCCCGCACGGGGCGCGGCCCCCTCCCGCGGAGCGGCCCCCTCGGCTCCGACGCCCGCGGCGCCGGCCGGACCCACGCGGCTCGTCGTGACGTCCGGTCCCTTGCGCGGCACCACGATCCCGCTCTCGGCGTCGTCGATCCTGCTGGGTCGCGCTCCGAGCTGCACCCTCGTCCTCGACGACGACTACTCGTCGTCCCGGCACGCCCGGATCTTCCCCCAGGGTGGCACCTGGTACGTGGAGGACCTCGGCTCGACGAACGGCACGTACATCAACGATCGACGCATCTCCGGTATCGAGCCCCTTCCTCCTGGCGTGGGCGTGCGGGTCGGTCAGAGCATCGTCGAGCTGCAGCGGTAGCGCCCCATGAACATCGCGCTCAAGTACGCCGCCCTCTCCGACGTGGGCCTCGTCCGGTCGAACAACCAGGACTCGGGGTACGCGGGTCCGCACCTGGTCGTCGTGGCCGACGGGATGGGCGGCCACGCCGGCGGTGACGTCGCCTCCTCGCTCGCGGTCGCGGCCCTCGCCCCGCTCGACGGCGAGTCGCACGGTCCGGACGAGGCTCTCGCCCTCCTGGAGTCGTCGATCGACAACGCCCGCCTCGACCTGGTCGAGCGCAGCGAGCAGACTCCCGAGCTCGCGGGCATGGGGACGACCGTCACGGCGCTCCTGCGCAGCGGCAACACGCTCGCGATGGCGCACCTCGGCGACTCCCGCGCGTACCTGCTCCGCGACGGCGTCCTGAACCAGGTCACGACCGACCACACGTTCGTCCAGCACCTCGTCGACACGGGCCGCATCACCCCGGAGGAAGCCGAGTACCACCCGCAGCGCAACGTCGTGATGCGGGTCATCGGCGACTTCGACGTCGACCTCACGCCCGACATGTCGGTCCGCGAGGCCCGCCCGGGCGACCGCTGGATGCTGTGCTCGGACGGACTCTCGGGGTTCGTGAGCCTCGAGACGCTCGAGCAGACCCTGATCTCGGTCCCGGACACCGACGAGTGCGCCGAGCGGCTCCTGCACCTCGCGCTGCGGGCGGGCAGCACGGACAACGTGACGGTCGTCGTGGTCGACGTCGTCGACCTGGACACCCTTCCCGACGGCGCCGGTCCCTCGACGGCACCGGTCGTCGTCGGCTCCGCGGCGATCGACCGCGACCGCCCGACGTCCGCCCAGGACGGTCCGGCAGCGCGGGCGGCGTCGCTCGTCGCCTCGGCGAGCGCTGCCCAGCAGGAGGCCACCGCGGGCGAGGAGCCCACCGACCCTGAACGCGCGCCGGCCGACGGCGCGGACGGTGCCACGCCCCCGGCTGGTGACGACGCCGACGTGCGTCCTGCCAAGCGCACCAAGCGCTGGATCGCCCCCGTCGTGACCGTCGTCGTCCTCGCGGTGATCGGTGCAGGTGCCCTGTACGGGTACCGCTGGACCCAGGAGCAGTACTACGTCGGTGTCGCCGACGGTCAGGTCGCCGTCTTCCAGGGAGTCCCGACGAGCGCAGGGCCGCTCACGCTGTCGACCCCGGTCGAGCTCACGGGCGCCAAGGTCGCCGACCTCCCGCCGTACGTCGTGGACCGGCTGCAGGAGACCATCAGCGCGACGTCCTTCGACGACGCGCGCGAGCGCGCGAGCCGCCTCGTCGCCGACGCCAAGGCGGACACCGAGGCCACGACCAGCGAGACCACCGAGACCCAGACGCCGGTCGACCCAGCAGCTCCGGTCGACCCTGCCGCGCCCGTCGACCCGGCCGTCCCGCCCGCGGACGCCACCGTCCCCCCGGCAGCGCCCTGATGGCCACTGTCGAGCCGCACGCCACGACGTCCACGAAGCGCCCGTCCCGACGAGCCGAGGCGGGCCTGCTCGTGCTCGCTCTCGCGATCGGGATCGGTTCCTATGCCTCGGTCGGGTACGGGCTCCAGGACAAGCTCCCGGACAACTTCACCCTGTACAGCCTGACCCTCGTCGCGCTCGCCGTGGGCGGGCACGTGATCCTGCGCCTCAAGGCGCCCTACGCCGACCAGGTGATCCTGCCCGTCGCGATCGCGCTCAACGGCATCGGCCTCGCGATGATCGGCCGGATCGCCATCGGCGGCTCGATGGTCGGGTCTCCCTCGGACCTGGCGTCGAAGCAGCTCATGTGGACCGTGCTCGGCGTGGTCGCGGCGTGCGGCGTGGTCTGGCTGCTCAAGGACCACCGGACCCTGCGCCGGTACTCGTACACCGCGATGATCGTCGGCCTGGTGCTCGTCGTCATGCCCCTGCTCCCGGTGATCGGCCGCAACATCAACGGCGCCCGCATCTGGGTGAACATCGCCGGGATGTCGCTCCAGCCGGCCGAGTTCGCCAAGATCGCCTTCGCGATCTTCTTCGCGGGCTACCTCGTGACCAACCGGGACACGCTCGCGCTCGCCGGCCCCAAGATCCTCGGCCTCCAGCTCCCGCGCCTGCGGGACCTCGGCCCGCTCGTCATCGTGTGGGCCGCCTCGCTCGCGGTCCTCATCTTCGAGCGCGACCTGGGGACCTCGCTCCTGTTCTTCGGGCTGTTCGTCGCCATGCTGTACATCGCGACCGAGCGCTTCAGCTGGGTCGCGATCGGCTTGAGCATGTTCGCGGTGGGCGCCGTCGTCGCCGCCTCGGTGTTCCCCCACGTCCAGGCGCGGGTCGACGTGTGGCTCAACCCGCTGGCCCCGGAGATCTTCGGCCGTGACCCGGGGGGCTCGGGCCAGCTCGTGGGCGGCATGTTCGGGCTCGCGAACGGGGGCCTGACCGGTACCGGCTGGGGACAGGGCTATCCACGCCTCGTGCCGTACGCCTACTCGGACTTCATCTACACCTCGCTCGGCGAGGAGCTCGGGCTCGCGGGCCTGCTCGCGATCCTCGTCATGTACCTCGTGCTGGTCGAGCGCGGCCTGCGGACCGCGATCGGCGTCCGCGACGGGTTCGGCAAGCTCCTCGCGGGCGGTCTCGCCTTCGTCATGGCGTGGCAGCTCTTCGTGGTGATCGGCGGGATCACCCGCATCATCCCGCTCACGGGCCTGACCATGCCGTTCGTCGCGCAGGGCGGTTCGTCGCTGCTCGCGAACTGGCTCGTGATCGGTCTCCTGCTGCGGATCTCCGACAACGCCCGCCGGCCGTCGTCCCTGCCGGTGCGGGGCCAGGTCGCGCCCTCGCAGGCAGCGACGGGTCCGAGCACGGGCAGCCAGCCCGTCGCGGTGGGTGCTGGCTCCCAGGAGGCCGTCGAGGCGGGCGAGGCGAGCGCCGTCGTCGGGCCGTCGCGTGGCGGCCACTCCCAGGACCTGCCCACGCAGGTCGTGCGCACCGACCTCTCCGAGGCGGGTGGTGACCCGATGACCGGGGCGACCGAGATCATCGACGACACCGAGCGGAAGAACCTGTGAACGTCCCCCTGCGCCGCGTGGCGACCGTCGTGCTCGTCATGTTCCTGGCGCTCATGGTCTCGACCACCTACATCCAGTTCGTCCAGGCGGACTCGCTCAACAACGACCCGCGCAACAAGCGCCAGGTGTACCGCGAGTACGGGAACTTCCGGGGTCCGATCGTCGTCGCGGGGGAGTCGGTCGCGCTCTCGACCCCGGTCGACGACCCGTACGGCTACCAGCGCTCCTACACCGACGGGCCCGTGTTCGGGCACGTCACGGGGTACTTCTCGATCGTCAACGGGAAGTCCGCGATCGAGAGCACGGAGAACGAGTTCCTCAACGGCCAGGCGAGCACGCTGTGGATCGACCGGCTCCAGGGCTTGATCACCGGACAGAAGCCCCAGGGGGCGTCGGTCGAGCTCACGATCGACCCCGCGGCCCAGCGGGCCGCCTACGACGCGCTCGGCGAGCAGCGCGGTGCGGTCGTCGCGATCGAGCCGGCGACGGGCAAGATCCTCGCGATGGTCTCCAAGCCGTCCTACGACCCGAACGTCCTCGCGACCCACGACACCAAGGCCGCGAGCGAGGCCTACCAGTCGCTCATCAACGCCGACGGCGACCCGCTCGTGAACCGCGCCATCGCGGGCAACACGTACCCGCCGGGGTCCACCTTCAAGCTCGTGACGGCCGCCGCGGCCCTCGAGTCGGGCCAGTACACGCCCGACACCGTCATCCCGGCCCCCGACGAGTACCAGTACCCCAACTCGACGGCGACCATGAAGAACTTCGGCGGGGCCCGCTGCTCGCCGTCGGGGGAGCAGACCCTGGCGGACGCCATGCGCATCTCGTGCAACACCGCGTTCGCGGACCTCGGGGTCACCCTCGGCGGGGACGCGATGCGGTCCCAGTCCGAGGACTTCGGTTTCGACTCGAAGCTGTCCGTCCCCATGACGGTCACCGCCAGCCACTTCCCGGACGCGGAGGTCACCGACGACGGCGGGCAGCTCGCACGCGCCTCGATCGGACAGGGCGACGTCCGCGCCACGCCGCTCCAGATCGCCATGATCTCGGCCGCGATCGCCAACGGCGGCAAGCAGATGACGCCCTACACCGTGCAGACGGTCCGGGGCGCGGACCTCGAGGTCGTCGAGCAGACCGAGCCGTCGCTCCTGCGCACCTCGGTGTCGCCGACCACCGCGCAGCAGCTCACCTCGATGATGATCACCGTCGTGGAGAACGGCTCGGGCAAGCCGGCTCGCATCAGCGGCGTCCAGGTCGCCGGCAAGACCGGGACCGCCGAGCACCAGTCGGGCGCGGCCCCGCACGCCTGGTTCACGGGCTTCGCGCCCGCCGACAACCCGCAGGTCGCCGTCGCCGTCATCGTCGAGAACGGTGGCGACAGCGGCAACGAGGCGACCGGCGGCGCCGTGGCCGCCCCCATCGCGAAGGCAGTGATGGAGGCGGTGTTGAACAAGTGAGACCTGTGGAGGGGCTAGCCCTGGGCGACCGCTACCGCCTCGTCCGCCGCATCGCGATCGGCGGCATGGGGGAGGTGTGGGTCGCGAACGACCGCGCGCTCGGGCGCGAGGTCGCCGTCAAGCTCCTGCGCGAGGAGTACGCGGGCAACGAGGACTTCCTGGAGCGCCTGCGCACCGAGGCGCGCAACAGCGCCGCGCTGTCCCACCCGAACATCGCCCAGATGTACGACTACGGCGAGCAGAACCAGTCGGGGTACCTGGTCATGGAGCTCGTCATGGGCGAGCCCATGGCGGACCTCCTGGAGCGCGAGCCGGTCCTCATGCCGTCCAAGCTGCTGCCCATCCTGGCGCAGACCGCGCGCGCCCTGCACGCCGCGCACGTCGCGGGCGTGGTGCACCGCGACGTCAAGCCGGGCAACATCCTGCTCGAGCCTCGCGGGATCGTGAAGATCACCGACTTCGGCGTCTCGCTCGCGGCGAACCAGGTCCCCATGACCGCGACCGGCATGGTCATGGGCACGGCCCAGTACCTGTCTCCCGAGCAGGCGATCGGCCAGGCCGCGACGGGCGCCTCCGACGTGTACGCGCTGGGGATCGTGGCGTACGAGTCCGTGGCCGGGAACAGGCCGTTCACGGGGTCGACGCCCGTGGACATCGCGGTCGCGCACGTCAACGAGAAGGTGCCGCCGCTGCCCGCGCACGTGCACCCGTCGCTCGCCTCCCTCATCTACGCGATGCTCGCGAAGGACCCCAAGGCGCGCCCCATGCCGGCCTCGGCGCTCGCCCAGACCCTCGACGACCTCGTGGAGACCATCGCACGCGACCCGTGGGGGGCGACCGCTCGTGCGGGCGGCCCGTCGCGCCGCTCGCGCCGCGCGCAGCCCGCCCGCCACGGCGCGTCCCCGCCCCCCAGCTCTCCCACGCCGCTCGAGATCCCCGAGGAGCTGCGCTCGCGCCCGCTGCCCACGATCTCGTCGCCCCGCCTGCAGGACCCCGCCCGGTCGGCACACTCGGCCCCCTCGGCACCCTCGGCACCCTCAGCATCGGCGGCATCCGCGGCACAGGCGGGTCTGTCGGCACAGACCGGCTACTCGGCCCAGTCCGGGTACTCGGGCCACTCGGCCCTCTCCGCGCCGTCCGCGGCCTCGGCGGCGGCTGCACCCGCGGCGCCCGCGACGGCGTCGAGCACCCCTGTCTTCGACGGCCAGGCCTTCCCCCCTCCGCCGCCGCCTCCGCCCGCACCTCCCGTGCCCGGACCGGCCGAGCCGACCGCGCTCCCGTGGGAGCGCGCCTCGGCACCCGGCGCCTCGGCACCCGCCGCGGCGGACCCGCCCGCGGACACGCCACGCTCGTACCCGCCGCGCCGGGAGATGCACGGTGGTGCGTCGGCTGCGCGCCCGCGCCGCGCAGAGTCCGGCCCGACGACGTCGCGCACCTCGGCGCAGGCAGGCTCCCCCCGGGCGGCCACCGCAGGTGTCACGCGCGCGGAGCGTCGGCGCGCGTCCCAGGACGCGCCGCCCGTCAGGACCTCGACCACGACCGGGCAGCGGATCGGCGGATTCGCCAAGGGGTTCTCGTGGCCGCTCCTCGCGCTCCTCGGGCTCCTGCTCGTCGTGCTCGTCGCGACCCTCGTGGGAGGCGGCGACGAGCGCTCCGAAGGGGCATCTTCCGCGCCTAACGTGACCAGATCGTTGCATTCGTCCCCGGACCTGGCGTCCGACGATGGGATGATGCTCAGTACTGTGCCGGGTCCCTCTGGGTCCCCGGCCCCGACGACATCGAAGGACTCCTAAGTGGTGGACAACGCTCCCCGGGTACTCGCCGGCCGGTACGAGGTCGGTGAGCTCATCGGCCGAGGCGGTATGGCCGAGGTGCACATCGGCCACGACACCCGTCTCGGACGGACCGTGGCGATCAAGATCCTGCGCTCGGACCTCGCGCGCGACCCGTCGTTCCTGGCCCGGTTCCGCCGCGAGGCGCAGGCCGCAGCGGCACTGAACCACCCGGCGATCGTCGCGGTGTACGACACGGGTGAGGACACCCACGTCGAGCCCGGCGGCGGTACCGCGCACGTGCCGTTCATCGTCATGGAGTACGTCGAGGGTCACACCGTCCGCGACATCCTGGGCGACGGCCAGGCCGTCCCGATCGACGAGGCCATCGAGATCACCGCGGGCGTGCTGTCGGCCCTCGAGTACTCGCACCACGCCGGCATCGTGCACCGCGACATCAAGCCCGCCAACGTGATGATCACCCCGACGGGTGCGGTCAAGGTCATGGACTTCGGCATCGCCCGTGCGGTCGCGGACTCCGCGGCGACCATGACGCAGACGCACGCCGTGATCGGCACCGCGCAGTACCTGTCTCCCGAGCAGGCCCGCGGCGAGACGGTCGACGCGCGCAGCGACCTGTACTCGACGGGCTGCCTGCTCTTCGAGCTCCTCACGGGACGCCCGCCGTTCATCGGCGACTCTCCGGTCGCCGTGGCCTACCAGCACGTGCGAGAGGCGCCCGCGAAGCCGAGCGACCTCGCCCCGGACGTCCCCGAGGTCCTCGACCGCATCACGCTCAAGGCGCTCGCCAAGGAGCGCACCGCGCGCTACAGCAGCGCCGCAGAGTTCCGCAACGACCTGGAGAACGCGGTCCGTGGCGGACACATCACGGCACCCGCGCTCGGCGTCGCGGCGGCGGCCGCGGCAGGGGCGGCCGCTCTGGCCGCGACCCAGGTGCAGGGCCCGCTCGAGAACGCGACGCAGGTCATGAGCCCCGCCGTCGCCGGTGCGCCGAACCCGTGGGAGACCACCGGGGTCCCCGCCGCCGTCCCCCCGGGGCAGCAGCCCGGTGGGCCCCTCGCCGAGGGCGAGCCGGAGGACGAGGGGTCGGGCAAGAAGCGTGGCCTCATGTGGGCGCTCATCGCGGTGGGCGTCGTCGCGATCGCCGCGATCATCACCATGATCCTGCTCAACCAGCAGCCGCCCGAACCCAAGACGGTCACCGTCCCTGCGTTCAGCGCGACCACGACCCCGGAGCAGGCCGAGGAGGCCCTCGACGCCGTGGGGCTGACGTTCCTCAAGGCGATCGACCAGGAGTCGCAGCTTCCCAAGGACACCTTCGTCAGCTCGAACCCTGAGAGCGGCGCGTCCGTCCCCGAGGGCACCGAGGTCACGGTGTTCTTCTCGGCCGGCCCGGCTGCCGTGATCGTCCCGAACGTCGCGGGGCTCTCCCAGGAGCAGGCTCGTGCCGAGATCGAGTCCGCCGGCCTCGCAGTCGACCCGACGGTCGACCAGGAGGACAACGGCACCGTGAAGAAGGGTCTGGTCACACGGACCGAGCCCGCTGCCGACGAGAGCGCCCCGGCCGGTTCGGCGGTCAAGATCTTCATCTCGAGCGGCCTCGTCACGATCCCGGACCTGCTCGGCAAGCCCCAGGCCGAGGCCGAGAAGGCCCTCGACGACCTCGACCTCAGCTATGCGATCGTCGAGGAGGAGAGCACCAAGACCGCCGGCACGGTCATCAAGCAGAACCCGGGCGCCGGCCCCGGCAAGCAGGGCCAGAAGGTCACGCTGACCATCGCCAAGGCCCCCGTGCCGACCGGACCCGAGATGACGAACGTTCCGGACATGACGGGGATGACGCAGGACCAGGCCGAGGAGTCGCTCGGCGGCCGCCAGCTCAACCTGGGCAACGTCACCGAGAAGGAGTCGGCCACCGTCCCCAAGGGTCAGGTCATCTCGTCCAACCCCGCGAAGGACACCGCGATCCCCGAGGGGACGAAGGTCGACCTGGTGATCTCGAGCGGCCCGCCTGCGGGCGGCGGCAACGGTGGCGGCGGCAACCCGACGCCGTGACGCTCCGGCGCGAGCCGTAGGACCGAACGCGTGCGGGCCCGGCCCCATGGGGGGCCGGGCCCTCACGCGTTCGTCCAGGACTCGAGGTGAGGCGCCCCGCGTCAGCGGCGCACGAGCGGCGCGAGCCCCTCGGAGCGCTCCACGGCGTCGGACGCCCCGCACGCCGCGAGCCAGTTCGCGAGCAGCCGGTGCCCGCCCTCGGTCAGGACCGACTCGGGGTGGAACTGTACGCCGTGCAGCGGGAGGTCCCTGTGCTGCAGGGCCATCACGACCCCGCTCTCCGTCGCGGCCGTGACGACCAGCTCGGCGGGCACGGTCTCGGGTACCACCGCGAGCGAGTGGTAGCGCGTCGCGGTGAAGGGCGAGGGAAGGCCCGCCAGCACGCCGGAGTCCTCGTGCTCGACCAGGCTGGTCTTGCCGTGCATGAGCTCGGGGGCATGGGTCACGGTGGCCCCGTAGACCTCGGCGAGCGCCTGGTGGCCCAGGCAGACCCCGAGCAGGGGCGTACGCGACGCCGCACAGGCACGGATGACCTCTTCGCTCTGGCCGGCCTCCGCGGGGGTGCCCGGACCGGGGGAGACGAGGACGCCGTCGAACACGCCGTCGTCGTCACGGAACCGGCCGTCCACGCCCACAGGGGGGACGGCGTCGTTGCGCACGACGACCGTCCGGGCACCCAGCTGGTTCAGGTACCCCACGATCGTGTAGACGAACGAGTCGTAGTTGTCCACGACGAGGATGCGGACCATCCCTAGCTCACCTGTTCCTTCGACGGTCGACTGGTTGACACGGCACGGCCACCAGGCCCGCCGGGAGCACACGTTCGACGCGGCCGCTCCGGAGCGGCCACCACGGCCACCGCGTCTCGTACATCATCGCTCCCCGGGCATGCGCCCGGTCGTGGCGTCCACGGCACGCAGCGGGGGGCGACGCCGTGCGGCCGTCGGCTCCCGCGGCCGGTCCCTGCGTCCCGCGGCGGGCGGGACGACGCTCACGCCTCGTCCTTCTCGCCGGGCACCCGGGCGTACTGCAGGTCGGTCGCGCCCTCGAAGGCGGGGATCTCGAGCGAGGACGACTTCTCGACCTTCCACCCGAGCCCGT
This sequence comes from Oerskovia gallyi, assembly GCF_014836745.1. Taxonomy (NCBI): domain Bacteria; kingdom Bacillati; phylum Actinomycetota; class Actinomycetes; order Micrococcales; family Cellulomonadaceae; genus Oerskovia; species Oerskovia gallyi. The sequence goes on along the minus strand of NZ_JACSQE010000010.1, from coordinate 185,728 downwards.
ACGCGTCGACGTACTCCTGGTAGACGCTGATCACGGGCGAGCGGTCGAGCGCGGCCTGGAGGGCGGCCGGGTCGCCGATGGCAGAGACCACGTACGGCGGCGAGTAGACCCTTCCGTGCAGGTTGAGCACGTTGCCGACGCAGCGGAAGGCGGTGGTCGGGGTCACGCGCTGCCCCTGGAGCATCATCGCCTCGGCGCCGCCCGCCCACAGGGCGTTGATGACCTCCTGGAGGTCCTGCTGGTGGACGACGAGGTCGTCCACGCGGGCGTCGACCGACTTCTGGGTGGGCGGCGCGTCGTCGAGGGTCACGGAGAGCGCCGGTCCCGAGACGGGGACCGAGCCGGCCACTATGCCGGTGTTCACCACGACCTCGGGTGGGGTCACCTCGGCGGGGGCGAGATCCTCGGCCAACGAGGTCACCTCGGCCTCGAGCTCGACGACCTTCTCCGTCATGTTCTCGACCCGCTGCTCCTCGTTCTGCACGAGGTCGGTGAGGTTCTGGGGGTGGCGCCCGTCCTGGTTGCGTGCGAGCCGGGCGCTCGCCGTGAACATGAGCCCGGAGAGGGCGAGCACCAGGAGCACGGTCACACCGGAACGGATGCGTCGTCCGCGGGTGGGCCTGGGGCCGACCGGCGCACGTCCGTCGCCGTCGGCGGACATGGCCCGGCCGTCGACGTCGGTGACGTCGCCCCGGGGCGCGTCGACGTCCTGGTCGTGCTGGCTCACTGACCCACCTCCGCCTCACCGTGCACAGGGCTATTGTGTCGGCCCACTACGCTAGACGTCGAATGGCGTTGCCGTTCACGACGTCGCGCAGCGCCGTTTCGTCCCACCCGACACAGCTCCTGCACACCCCCCGTGCCAGGATCACGCATACCGAGGACAGGAGCCAGCTCTCGTGCCCGAGTCGAAGTCCCGCAAGAAGCCAGTCAAGGTCAAGGTCCCGCAGGTGAAGAAGCCTGACACGGGCAACCCGCGCTGGCTCGTCCCGACCATGCTCACCCTGATGCTGCTCGGCCTGGCCTGGATCGTCCTGTTCTACCTCACGAGCAACGGGCTCGGCCTGCCGATCCCGGGCCTGCACCAGTGGAACCTGGCGATCGGGTTCGCGCTGATCATCGCGGGCTTCGTCCTGACGACTCGCTGGAAGTAGGACCCTCGCCCGGTCCGGACGGGGAGACGTGCTCGGGTGGGTCCGCAGTGCTGCGGACCCACCCGTCGTCTGCCGGGATACCCACAGGACACATCGCCCTGTGGATAACTACACCGGTGTAGTTCCACAGGTGTGAGTAAGTCTGTGGATAACTATTCGAGGTCGAGTAGTCGGCTCAGAAGAACACGATCTCGGGGACCGACGCGTACTTGAGGACCGTGAGCGCCACCAGGGCGACGGCGACGAGCACGGTCACCCCGACGCTCCACAGCGTGCGGCGCGCCTTGGGCGCGTAGGCGTACCCCGCCCCGAGGATCAGCCCGACGGCGAGCCCACCCAGGTGCGCCTGCCACGCGATGTTGGTGCCGGGGATGAAGCCGATCGCGACGTTGATCCCGATCAGCACGAGGATCTGGGTCGCGTTCCGGCCGAGACGCCGCAGGACGAGCAGGATCGCACCGAAGAGCCCGAAGACCGCACCGGACGCCCCCACGACGGCGGTGTACCAGCTCTGGGTCGTCGGGTCCGCGAGCAGCAGGACCCCGACCGAGCCCCCGAGCGCCGCGAGCACGTACAGCGCGACGAACCGCACCCTCCCGAGCATCTGCTCGAGGAAGGGACCGGTGATCCACAGGGCGTACATGTTGAACAGGATGTGGAAGACGCCCGTGGAGTGAAGGAACGCCGCAGTGAGGAAGCGGTAGGGCTCCGTCTCGCCGATGAAGGGCGCGAACGCCAGGCGCTGGGTCCAGTCACCGCCCGTCGCGAGCTGGAGCAGCCAGCTCCCGACGCACAGGGCGACGATCGTCAGCGTGACGACGGGGCGCCCACCACGGACCGTGCCCCCCAGGGCCGTCTGCGCCCGCGGGACGCTGCGTGCCTGTTCCCGGACGCAGTCCACGCACTGCACGCCGACGGCAGCAGGGCGCTGGCACTCGGGGCAGGCCGGACGGCCGCAGCGCTGGCAGCGGACGTAGGAGACGCGGTCGGGGTGTCGGGGACACACCGGAGCCGGCTGGGCCGGCTCCGGTGTCCCGAAGGCGGGGACGGAGATGGTCAGTCCTCGATGGTGACCGAGGTGATGACGATGTCGTCGACCGGACGGTCACCCGGACGCGTCCGCGTCGTGTTGATCGCGTCGACCACGGCGCGCGACTCGTCGTCCGCGACCTCGCCGAAGATCGTGTGCTTGCCGTTGAGCCACGGCGTGGGGATCGTCGAGATGAAGAACTGCGACCCGTTGGTGCCCTCGACCTCGCCCGAGACCGGGTTGCGACGCGACCCGGCGTTGGCCATGGCCAGCAGGTACGGGCGGTCGAACTGGAGCTCGGGGTGGATCTCGTCGTTGAACGTGTAGCCGGGACCACCGGTCCCGGTGCCCAGAGGGCAACCGCCCTGGATCATGAAGTCCTGGATCACGCGGTGGAAGATCAGCCCGTCGTAGAACGGCGCGTTGCTCTCGGCGCCCGTGCGGGGATCCGTCCAGGTCGTGGTGCCCTTCGCCAGACCGGTGAAGTTCGCCACCGTCTTGGGCGCGTGGTTCGGCAGGAGCTCGATACGGATGTCACCAGCAGTGGTGTGGAGGGTTGCGAACATGACCTCATTCTCACACGAGGCCCTGTGGCCCCCGCCAGTCGCCCGACTGGTGTCGAACGCCTCGGCGCGCTTGTCTCGCGGGTCCCCTGGCACGGTGGCAGAGTGGAGTCCCAGCGAGCATCACCAGCACCGCGAACACAGGAGGCTCCATGTCCGACCGCACCCGCCGTTCCGCCCGAGTCGTGAACGACACGATCTCCTCGATCGACTCCGAGAAGATCAAGGATCAGGCAGCCGAGGTCGCCGCGCTCGTCGGCGACGCGAGCGCCAAGGCGCAGACGACAGCAGCCCAGCTCGCCGACCAGGCCAAGGAGTGGGGCCAGCCCAAGGTCGAGGCCTTCGTCGAGTGGCTCACCCCCCGCCTCGAGAAGGCGTGGCAGGACAGCCTGCAGGCGGCGGCCCCCCGCGTCGAGAAGGCTGCCGAGAAGGCCAGCCCGGCGATCGACACGGCCCACGACAAGCTGGTCGAGGAGGTCCTGCCCAAGATCGTCGCGAGCTTCAACGCGGCTGCGGCGGCGGCCGCCGAGGCCGCCTCCCGCAACGTCGAGGCCGCGGCCGCGGCGACCGTCGCGTCGGCCGCCGCTGCCGAGAAGCTGTCCCGGAGGGCGACGAAGAAGGCCGCCAAGGCCGCCAAGAAGGGGCTCGACACGTCGGCTGCCTCGGCCAAGAAGGCCGCCAAGGCCGCGCCGGCCAAGCTCACCGCTGCGGCCGACAAGGCCGACCCCCAGAAGAAGAGCAAGGCCTTGTGGTGGGTCGTCGGTGGCGTCACCGCCGCCGGCGGCGCCTACGTGCTGTGGCGTCGCGCGCAGCCCACGACCGACCCCTGGGCCGAGCCCTGGGACCAGGTCCCAGCGTCGACCTTCGAGGACGCGCGGGCAGCGGTCAACAACGCGGCCGAGGCCGTCGGCGAAGCAGCGGGCGTCGCGGTCGCCAAGGGCCGCGAGACCACGGGCAAGGTCCAGGAGGCCGTCACCGACGCAGGCGAGAAGATCACCGGCAAGGTCCAGGAGGCGGTGAGCGACGCCAAGGAGGCCACGCGCAAGGCGACGACCCGCGCCAAGGACGCTGCGCCGTCGGGCGACGAGGGGGACACGGCAGCCGGGGACGGCAAGAAGCCGACCGTCTGACACCTCGCCCCCACCCAGAGGTACCCGAGAGCCCCGACCGGCACGACCGGGCGGGGCTCTCGTCGTTCGGGCCGGTGCAGGCCCGTACCGCGGGGCTCCGTGCGCTGGGCATGCGAAAGGCCGCCTGCCAGGTCCTAAGACCCGGCCGACGGCCTGTTCACCCTGTGGAGCCAAGGGGACTCGAACCCCTAACCCCCTGCTTGCAAAGCAGGTGCGCTACCAATTGCGCCATGGCCCCAGATCGCGCGGAACTACCCCGCAGAGACCGTCACTCGAAGGTGTCGGTGACCTCTGCCCACAGATCGCGCTCGTTGTTGTCCTCGGACACCTTGCGCCAGATCAAGAATCCGGCGCCGGCAACGAGCAGCAGTACGAAGAACTTCTTCATGACGTTCCCCCTCGGGTGGGTTTCCGGCAGTGGGCCTAAGAGGACTTGAACCTCTGACCTCTTCCTTATCAGGGAAGCGCTCTAACCGTCTGAGCTATAGGCCCTTGCTGTGCTGCGGCAGCGCTTGAGACTACCGCACTTCTCGGGGTGCGCCCAAACCGGGACATCGTCCGACGCGCTCCGAAGCAGCTCGAGGCCCTTCGGACGACGTCCCGGTATGGGGTGTTATGTCCTAGTCGTCCGTCAGTGTCAGGTGGATTCCGCCCACCATCGCCGCGACGATGTTGTAGATGAAGGCCATGATCGTGGACAGCGCTGTGATGAGCACCATGTTCACGATCGCGATCAGGGTGGACAGCGCGACCACCCGGTTGAACTCCACGAACTGGAGCACGTCGACCTTGGACTCCTCGCCCACGATGCTCCGGATCAGCGCATCGGTCTCGGTGAAGACCCCCATGCCGTCGAGCACGGTCCACAGGACCGCCGTCGCGACGACCGTCATGATCCCGATCGCCACGGCGAGCAGGAACGACAGCTTCATGACCGACCAGGGGTCGACGCGCGAGATCGCGAGCCGTACCCGCCGAGGCCCGTCGGCCGGGCGCGCCGCAGGCGTCGCACCCGTCGCCGGCTGAGCAGGCCTGGGCGCCTGCTGCGCAGCGGGGGCCGCGGCTGCGGGCGTCGCGCCCGTGACCGGGCTCGCCGTCCCGCTGAAGCCCGCCGCCGTGTAGTGCATGGCGGGCACCTCCTGCGTGCCTCCTGCAGGGGGTGCGCCGGCGCTCGTCGGGGTCTTGTTCACGCGTGGCACCGTTCGGTCGTCGATCTCGTCGGAGGACTTCTCGCTCTGCTTCGCGGGCGCGGGCGCCGGGGCGGGCTCGGCCAGCTTCTTGGCGGCCGCCTTGGCGGTCGCCATGGCGGCGGCGGCCGCCTTCAGCGCGCCGGACCGGGCGGTCGTGCTGCTCGGGGGCGGCGGGACGGGCGTCTCGTTCGCCCCTGCCACGCCCGACGGCGTCGCTCCCGTCGCCGGGGGAGGCGGCGGGACCGGGGCGCTCGCCCCGGTCTGGGCACCGTTGGTCGTCCCGCCCCCTGCGGTCCGTGCGGTGCCGTTGCTCGCCGGTGGGCGGGTGGCGGTGCTCGTCACCTCGTCAGGGCGCGGCGACACCGCCTTCGGCACGATCGTCGGCGGGGACTTCTTCTCGCTGCTCATCTACCATCCTCGGTGGCTCCGGGGGCCGCTTCCGACGAAGCCTCCTGCCCGGTGGTGCTGGCGGGAGAGGCTGCCTCGGACTGCCCCTGCTCGGACGCGTCCTCGTCCACGGTATCCCGATCCTCCCCCAGCCGACGTTCGACATTACGCGCAACGGCGATGATCTTGTCGTTCTTGTCCGGCTTGGCGAAGATGACGCCCTGCGACGTGCGACCCGTGGGCTTCACCTCGTCGACCGACGAGCGCACGATCTTGCCGCGCTCCATGATGACGAGCACCTCGTCGTCCGCGTCCACCACGAGCGCGCCGACCAGGTCACCGTTGCGCTCCGGCAGGTTGGCCACCTTGATGCCGAAGCCGTTGCGGCCCTGGACGCGGTAGTTGTCCTCCGTGAGCTGGGTCCGCTTGGCGATACCGCCCTCGGTGACCGTGAACAGGAAGGCGTCGTCACGGACCACGTCCATGGCCAGGAGGTCGTCCTCCTCGCGGAACTTCATGCCCGTCACACCCGAGGTGGAGCGCCCGAGGGGACGCATGGCGTCGTCGTCGGCCGTGAAGCGGATCGACTGCCCCTTGCGCGAGACGAGGATCAGGTCGTCGGTCGCGTCCACGAGACGGGCCGAGACCAGCTCGTCGGTGTTGCCGTCCTCGTCCTCGCGCAGGTTGATCGCGATGAGGCCGCCCGAACGCGGCGAGTTGTACTCCGCCAGGCGCGTCTTCTTGACCAGACCACGACGGGTCGCGAGGACCAGGTACTCGGCGGCGTCGTAGTCGCGCAGGTCGAGGACCTGGGCGATCTTCTCGCCCGGCTGGAACGCCAGGAGGTTCGCGACGTGCTGCCCCTTGGCGTCACGCCCGCCCTCGGGCAGCTCGTACGCCTTGGCCCGGTAGACCCGCCCGAGGTTCGTGAAGAACAGGAGCCAGTGGTGCGTCGTCGTGACGAAGAAGTGGTCGACGATGTCGTCCTCACGCAGCTGTGCGCCGCGCACCCCCTTGCCGCCACGCTTCTGCTGGCGGTAGTTGTCGCTGCGCGTGCGCTTGGCATAGCCGCCGCGCGTGATCGTGACGACGACCTCCTCCTCGGCGATGAGGTCCTCGATCGACACCTCGCCGTCGTAGGGCAGGATCGTCGTGCGACGCTCGTCGCCGTACCGCGCCACGATCTCCTCGAGCTCGTCGCCCACGATCTGACGCTGACGCTCGGGACGGGCCAGGATGTCGTTGAGGTCCTTGATCGCGGCCTCGAGCTCGGCGTACTCGTCGATGAGCTTCTGACGCTCCATCGCGGCGAGCGCGCGCAGCTGCAGAGTCAGGATCGCCCGGGCCTGGATCTCGTCGACCTCGAGCAGCGCCATGAGGCCCTCGCGAGCGTCCTCGACCGTGGCCGACCCGCGGATGAGCGCGATGACCGCGTCGAGCGCGTCGAGCGCCTTGAGGTAGCCGCGCACGATGTGCGCCCGCTCCTCCTTGGCCCGCAGGTCGAACCGTGCACGCCGCATGACGACGTCCATCTGGTGCGTCGTCCAGTGACGGACGAACGCGTCGATGCTCAGGGTGCGCGGCACGCCGTCGACCAGCGCGAGCATGTTCGCGCCGAAGTTCTCCTGGAGCGACGTGTGCTTGTACAGGTTGTTCAGGACGACCTTGGCGACCGCGTCGCGCTTGAGCACGATGACCAGGCGCTGACCCGTGCGGCCCGAGGTCTCGTCGCGGATGTCCGCGATGCCCTGGACCTTGCCGTCCTTGACCAGGTCCGCGATGCGCAGCGCCAGGTTGTCGGGGTTGACCTGGTAGGGCAGCTCGGTGATGACGAGGCAGATCCGGTTCTGGATCTCCTCGACGTTCACGACAGCGCGCATCGTGATCGAGCCACGCCCCGTGCGGTACGCCTCCTCGATGCCCTTGTGACCGAGGATCGTCGCGCCGGTCGGGAAGTCGGGGCCCTTGATCTTGGTCAGCAGCACCTCGAGGAGCTCCTCCTTGGAGGCCTCCGGGTGCTCGAGGTGCCACTTCACGCCGTCCGCGACCTCGCGGAGGTTGTGCGGCGGGATGTTCGTGGCCATGCCGACCGCGATCCCGGCCGAACCGTTGACCAGCAGGTTCGGGAAGCGGGACGGCAGGACGACGGGCTCCTGCGTGCGACCGTCGTAGTTGTCCTGGAAGTCGACGGTCTCCTTGTCGATGTCCCGGACCATCTCCGTGGCCAGCGGCGCCATGCGGCACTCGGTGTATCGCGGCGCGGCCGCCGGGTCGTTGCCGGGGGAACCGAAGTTCCCCTGGCCGGCTGCCAGCGGGTAGCGCAGCGACCAGTCCTGGACCAGACGCACCAGGGCGTCGTAGATGGACGTGTCACCGTGCGGGTGGAACTTGCCCATGACGTCGCCGACGACACGGCTGCACTTGGAGAACGCCCGGTCGGGGCGGTATCCACCGTCGTGCATCGCGTACAGGACACGACGGTGGACGGGCTTGAGACCGTCACGCACGTCCGGGAGCGCGCGACCCACGATGACGCTCATCGCGTAGTCGAGGTACGAGCGCTGCATCTCGAGCTGCAGGTCCACCTGCGCGATCCGGCCGTGCTGCACCGCGACCGCGCCGTCGGCCGGCGTCGCCTCGGTCCCGTCCCCGGGAAGGGTCCCCTGGTTCTCGTCCTGCTCGGGAGTCTCGTCCGTCACCGTCGTCTACCTCGTCCTGTCGTGGTCCTGCTGGGTGGTGAAGCTGAGTCGTCATGGCACGGAGCCCGTGCCCGCGCAGGCGGGTCCCGCCCTCTCGGACGGTCCGCCGGCGCCGGTGGCTGTGCCGGGTCCGGGCCCGGTTCTCGCCCCGGGCCCGGGGTCGGGCCGGGCGCCGCGAGCGGCCGGGTCGAGGACCCGACCGCTCCGTGGCACCGACCACGACCGCACGCTAGATGTCCAGGAACCTCACGTCCTTGGCGTTGCGCTGGATGAAGTTGCGGCGCGACTCCACGTCCTCGCCCATGAGGATCGAGAAGATCTCGTCCGCGGCAGCGGCGTCGTCGAGCGTGACCTGGTTGAGCGTGCGGTGCTCGGGATCCATGGTCGTGTCCCACAGCTCCGAGTAGTCCATCTCGCCGAGACCCTTGTAGCGCTGGATCCCGTTCTCCTTGGGGATGCGCTTGCCCGCGGCCTGACCGGAGAGCAGGAACGCGTCGCGCTCCCGGTCCGAGTACACGTAGTCGTGCGGCGCGTTGGACCACTTGAGGCGGTACAGCGGCGGCTGGGCGAGGTACACGTGGCCGTGCTCGATCAGCGGACGCATGTACCGGAAGAGCAGCGTCAGCAGCAGCGTGCAGATGTGCTGGCCGTCGACGTCGGCATCGGCCATCAGGACGATCTTGTGGTACCGCAGCTTGGCGATGTCGAAGTCCTCGCCGATGCCGGTCCCGAAGGCCGTGATGAGCGCCTGGACCTCGTTGTTGCCCAGGGCCCGGTCGAGGCGCGCCCGCTCGACGTTGAGGATCTTCCCGCGCAACGGCAGGATCGCCTGGTTGTGCGGGTTGCGTCCACGCACCGCCGAGCCACCCGCCGAGTCGCCCTCGACGATGAAGACCTCGCACTCCTCCGGCCGGTTCGACTGGCAGTCCTTGAGCTTGCCCGGCATGCCGCCCGACTCGAGCAGGCCCTTGCGGCGGGTCGCCTCGCGCGCCTTGCGGGCCGCGAGCCGCGCCTGCGAGGCCTGGATCGCCTTGCGGATGATGTCGCGCGCCTCGGTCGGGTGCGAGTCGAACCAGTCCGTGAGCTGAGCGCGCACGACACGCTGGACGAAGGACTTGGCCTCGGTGTTGCCGAGCTTGGTCTTCGTCTGCCCCTCGAACTGCGGCTCGCCGAGCTTGATCGACAGGACGGCCGTGAGGCCCTCGCGGATGTCGTCACCCGTGAGGTTGTCGTCCTTCTCCTTGATGATGCCCTTGGCCCGCGCGTACTCGTTGACCAACGAGGTCATGGCCGCACGGAAGCCCTCCTCGTGCGTGCCGCCCTCGGTCGTCGAGATCGTGTTGGCGAACGTGTGCACGGACTCGGAGTACGAGCCGGTCCACTGGAGCGCGATCTCGACCGAGATGCGCCGCTCCTTGTCCTCGGACTCGAAGTCGATGATCTCGTCGTGGATCAGCTCGACCTTCTTGGCCGAGTTGAGGTGCTTCACGTAGTCAACGAGCCCGTCGTCGTACTTGTACGACACGACGCGGGGCTTGAACTCGTCCTCGCCCTCCGGAGCCGCGACGAGGTCCTCCGCAGGATCGGCGACCTGACCCGTGACCTCGTCGTCGGTGTCGAGGAACTGGCGGCGCTCGTCCGTGAGCGTGATGCGCAGGCCCTTGTTGAGGAACGCGTACTGCTGGAAACGGGAGCGCAGCGTCTCGAAGTCGAACTCGGTCGTCTCGAAGATCTCCGGGTCGGCCCAGAACGTCTGGGTCGTGCCCGTCTCGGTCGTCGCCTCGCCCTTGACGAGCGGTCCGTCCGTCTTGCCACCGTCCTTGAAGCGCTGGCTCCAGGTGTAGCCGTCGCGCTTGACGACGGTCTGGACCTTGCGCGACAGCGCGTTCACCACGGAGATGCCCACACCGTGCAGACCACCCGAGACCGCGTAGCCGCCACCGCCGAACTTTCCGCCGGCGTGCAGGATCGTCATGACCACCTCGACCGTGGGCTTCCCCTCGGTCGGGTGGATCGCGACGGGGATGCCACGGCCGTTGTCCGTGACTCGTACACCTCCGTCTTCCAGAAGTGTCACGTCGATCGTGTCGGCGTACCCCGCGAGGGCTTCGTCCACAGAGTTGTCCACAACCTCGTACACGAGGTGGTGGAGTCCGCGCTCACCGGTCGACCCGATGTACATACCGGGTCGCTTGCGCACCGCCTCGAGGCCTTCGAGGACCGTGATGTTGCTCGCGTCGTACGTGCCGCCAGAGGGATCCCGGTCCACGCCCGGCCCTCCACCACTCTCCGGGGGCAGGCTGGAAGGGACGTTGTCTGTGTGGTCTGCCACGGGCGGAAGCGCTCCTCGTCATCATGCACGCGACAGGTTCACCCGCTGGGGAGGATCGCTGCACGGCTCATCGGTTCCGGCTCGCGCGGTGCACCAGTCGGTGCGTGCGGAGGTACCCGGAATGACCTCTCCATTCTACCTGGGAGGTGGCCGAAACAGCGGATTATGAGGCCCTGGAGGCAAGTTCTCCACAAGGTTCTCCACAGGGTGGGGGATCTATCCACCGAGGATGCGGGTCCGCCGGGCCTCTGGGTGGGCAAACCAGGTCGAACCGGGCAGCGTGTCAGCCGTACGTGTCGCGCGGTCCACGGCCCCGGACGGACTTCGGTCCGCGCCGGAAGCTCGGTCCGGTCGGGCCGAGGACCGTCACGGTCTCCACGACTCCCTCGCCGACCTCCTGGGCCAGGCGTTCGAGCAGCCGAGGCGTCAGCAGGCGGACCTGGGTGGCCCACGCGGTCGAGTCCGCGCGGACGACGAGCACCTTGTCCTCGAAGGTCTCCGGCTCGCAGTGGTCGGCCACCTGGTCGCCGACCACCTCGCGCCAGCGCCCGATCACCCCACCGACCGACACGTCCTGGACCCAGCCGCGCTCGTGCAGAAGCCGCTGCACGACCGCCCCGAACGTCTGAGGGTCCCGACCCCCCGGGCGCGCACCTGTGGACGGCGGAGGGTCCGCCAGGACGCGTCGCGACGGCTGACCCGGCCGGATGCCCTTCGCCCGTGCGGCCGCGCGCGCACGGTTGAGCGCCTCGCGCGCGACCTGTGCAGGAGGAGTGAGGTCCACGACCTCGCCGACAGGCAGACCCGGAGGCCGGCGGTGCTCCTCGTCCTCGCCGTCCTTCGCGGGCTCCTCGCCCTCACGCACGCCTGGTCACCTGACCGTCGTGCACGTCGAGCCGCAGCCCCGAGAGCTGCGCGGGCACGTCCTCGGGCACGGCCGCCGTGATGATGACCTGGTGGGCGCCCGAGACGAGGTCGGCGAGCTTGTTGCGGCGACGCACGTCGAGCTCCGCGAACACGTCGTCGAGCAGGAGGACGGGCTCGCCGTCGGGCCCCCAGTCCGGCGACCACAGGAGCGAGCCCGCCGCCTCCGGGGCCCCGTCCGTGAGGAGCCGGTACGACGCGAGGCGCAGCGCGAGCGCGAACGACCACGACTCGCCGTGGCTCGCGTACCCCTTGGCGGGCAGACCGCCCAGGGTCAGGACGAGGTCGTCCCGGTGCGGGCCGACGAGGCACACCCCGCGCTCGATCTCCTTGCTGCGCAAGGAGGCCATGGCCTCCAGGAGCTGGGCCTCGAGGGACTCGACGGTCTGCGGCCGGCCGTCCTGCCCGACGGCGTCGCCCGCGTCCTCGAGGGCGGCCGCGACCGAGGACCGGTAGGCGATGTGCGCCTCGCCCTGCCCCGAGCTGACCTGCTCGTACGCCGCGGCGGTGTAGGGCTGGAGCGCCGCGACGAGCTGGAGACGCAGCGCGACGATCTCCGCCCCCGTCGCCGCGAGCTTGGCGTCCCACACGTCGAGCGTGCGCAGGTCCGGGGTCGACGAGCGCGACGCACGCATCGCCCCGCCCGCCGACTTGAGGAGCGCGCTGCGCTGGCGCAGGACCCGGTCGTAGTCCGAGAGGACCCCCGCGAACCGCGGCACCAGGAGCACCGCGAGCTGGTCGAGGAACCGTCGACGGCCGTCCGGGTCCCCCTTGACCAGGGCCAGGTCCTCCGGGGCGAAGAGCACCGTCCGGGCGATGCCCAGGACGTCACGAGGCTTGCCCGCCGGTGCACGGTTGATCCGCGCACGGTTCGCCTTGCCCGCGGCGATCTCGATCTCGACCGTGCTCGCCCGGTCGCCCCGGACGATCCGCGCCCGGACCACGGCTCGTGAGGCCCCCGCACGGACCAGTGCCGCGTCGGACGGCACCCGGTGGCTGCCCAGCGTGGCGACGTACCCGATCGCCTCGACGAGGTTCGTCTTGCCCTGACCGTTGGGCCCGACGAACGCGTTCACACCAGGCTCGAGCTCGACGTCGACGGACGTGTACGAGCGGAAGTCGGCGAGCGAGAGGTGAGAGATGTACATCAGGTCCTACGGCGTCGGGTCGGTTCGTCTGGTCGTGCCGGTGCGGTCCGCCCACAGCATGTGGACGGCCTGTGGAGAGGGGCACCGGACGACGCCTACCAGTGTGCGGCCTCCCCGGTGCGACGACCTACCGGGCGATCGACGTCGTCGGGCAGGGAGAACCTCCGCCTCAGGAACCGCCGGCAGGCTTCACGGCGTGCCCGCCGAACTGCTGACGCAGGGCCGCGACCGCCTTCATCGCGGGCGAAGCGCCCTGACGTGAGGCGAACCGGGCGAAGAGCGCGGCCGAGATCACGGGGAGCGGCACCGCGCTGTCGATCGCCTCGTCCACGGTCCAGCGGCCCTCGCCCGAGTCCTCGACCCAGTCGCTGATCTCGCCCAGCTCCGGGTCCTCCTCGAGCGCCTTGACCAGGAGGTCCAGGAGCCACGACCGCACGACGGTGCCACGCGTCCAGGCCTTGAGGGTCCCCGGGACGTCCGTGACGATGTCCTTGGCCTCGAGCAGCTCGTACCCCTCGGCATAGGCCTGCATCAGGCCGTACTCGATGCCGTTGTGGACCATCTTCGCGTAGTGACCGGCCCCCACCGCCCCGGCGTGCACGAAGCCCTCCTCGCGTGGCCCCTCCGGCCGCAGCGCGTCGAAGACCGGCATCGCGGCCTCGACGAGCGCCGCGTCACCGCCCACCATCAGGCCGTAGCCGTTCTCGAGCCCCCAGACGCCCCCCGAGACGCCGACGTCGAGGTAGCCGATGCCCAGCGGGGCGAGGTGCGCGGCATGCTCGGAGTCGTCCGAGAAGTGGGAGTTCCCACCCTCGATCACGACGTCGCCGTCCGTGAGCAGTCCCGCGAGCTCGGTCACCACGCCGCGCGTGACGGGCCCCGAGGGGACCATGACCCACACGAACCGCTGCCCCGGGGGCAGCGCGGCGACCAGTTCCGCGAGCGAGGCGACGTCCGAGACCTCGGGGTTCTGGTCGAACCCCGTGACCTCGATGCCGCCCGCGCGCAGACGGGTGCGCATGTTCGCGCCCATCTTGCCGAGTCCGACCAGTCCGATGTGCGTGACCATCGCGTGCCTCCGTACCGTAGAGCTCGAGCCGTGCGCGGCGTGGTCGCCGCTAGCTCGCGAAGCGGATGGGGACCAGCAGGTAGCGGTAGTGCGACGAGTCCTCGCCGTCCAACGACTCCTGACCGGTGAACTCGACCGGCTTGTTGGGGTGCGTGAAGCTCAGTCGGACGAAGTCCGTACCCAGCGCCCCCAGGCCGTCGAGCAGGAACTGCGGGTTGAACGCGACCGAGATCTCCTCGCCCACCAGGACGGCCTCGAGGGCCTCGGACGCCTGCGCGTCGTCCCCCTGGCCCGCGTCGAGCACGACCTGACCGTCCGTGAACGACAGGCGGATGGGGGTGTTGCGCTCGGCGACGAGCGAGACACGCTTCGCCGCGTCGATCAGCGGGGCGGTCGCCATGACCGCGTGGATGGGGGTCTCGTCCGGGAAGAGCCGGCGGACCGCAGGGTAGTCGCCGTCGACGAGCTGGGAGGTCGTGTGACGGCCCCCGGCCTCGAAGCCGATGAGGTCGACGCCCGAGCCCGCCGTGAGACCCACGTTGACCAGGCCCGAGCTGCCCAGGGACTTCGCGACGTCGTTGAGCGTGCGCGCGCGGACGAGGGCGACCGCGTTGAAGTCGGGGGAGGACGGGGTCCAGGTGAGCTCGCGCAGCGCGAGACGGTAGCGGTCCGTCGCGAGCAGCGTGATCCGCTCGCCGTCGATCTCCATGCGCACGCCCGTCAGCAGCGGCAGCGTGTCGTCGCGGCTCGCGGCCACCGTCACCTGGGCCACGGCGTGCGTCAGCTCGTCGCCCGAGACGGTGCCCGACAGCTCCGGCATCGCCGGCAGCGCCGGGTAGTCCTCCACAGGCATGGTGAGGAGCGTGAAACGGCTCGCGCCGCACGTGACGATCACCTTGTTGCCCTCGACCGCGAAGTCCACCGGCTTGGCGGGCAGCGCGCGAGAGATCTCCGCGAGGAGGCGACCGGACACCAGGACCGTCCCCGGCTCGACGACCTCCGCGGGGATCTCGGAGCGTGCGGACACCTCGTAGTCGAAGCTCGACAGCCCGATGGTGCCGACCGCGTCGGCCTCGATGCGTACCCCTGCAAGGACGGGCGCCGGAGGCCGCGTCGGCAACGTACGGGCCGTCCAGGTCACTGCGTCGGCCAGGACATCACGCTCAACCCGGAACTTCATCCCACACCCTCTCGTCCATGGATCGATCTTCACATGTCAGGCACTCGACCGCGCGGTACACAGGGGTGAGTTCGCTTGTGCATGAAGATCGCACGTCGCGTGTTCTCGCGTCACCCTCCTCGCCGTCGGGGAGGGCAAGACCTGTTCGGGTCGTCGTGCCCGCATGAACCCTACGCGAGACCCGGCGTTGCCCGGTACCTCTGGCACGCTCTGTGGATCGGTGTCCGTCCCGCGCCTGCCCGGGCTCGATGTGATGGCGGTCACAGGTGCGAGATGAGGCAGCTCGAACGGCCCGGGACCAGATGAAGGCGTGTGGATTTTTCCTGCTTAGAGATCATTCGTCGTAGTCATCGGTGCTGTGCAAAGTGTGGAAAACGGGTCTTCGCGCAGGTCAGAGGCCGATTCTGCGTGTGGACGAAGTGGGTACGGGCCTGTGGGTAAATCGCAGGCACTGTTGACGACGAGTTGTCCACAGATCACCGTCCACCGACGGGACCTCCTCTGTCCACACGATGTGCCCCGTCGTCCACAGTTATCCACAGGTAGGTGCACAAGCTTGTGGGGGAGGCGCTCCGGCGAGCGATCTGTACACAGCACAGAGTGCCCTGTACACAGGCCGCTGGGGACGCAGTGATGCTGATCTGGGGACGGCCGGCGTCGAGCGGTGGACATACCCCCAGGCCTTGTGGACAACTATGGGGACAAGTGGATATCCACCGGCACTTGTACACATGGGCATGAACTGCCTGTGCATCCACAGGACTGTGGAGAGCCGTCAGATCGAGGACGCGCGCCGACGTCGGGCCTCTGTGCACAGACGTTGAAGACCCGACGGAAGTTCATCCACAGGAAAGCCGCTTAAGGTGCATAACAGGCAGCGGGCGTCCTTGCGAGCTGGGGACGATGTCACCGGTGACATCAGTCCGAGGACGTCAGGCTGCTGGGTCTGCGGGTACCGGCGCTCCTGATCGGACGTTCCTCGGGCCGCGTGAACAGGCGCTGTGGACGACGTCCAGCCGCGGGGACGAGCGCTCCGCTGGACGACGGGGCGGAGGTGTACGTGGAGCGCAGGGGCACCGTGTGCTGGGCGGAGGGGTGAGGTCACCGCAGCCCAGGTGGCAGGTGTTCGCCAGAGGCTGCGCTACGCACAAGGTGCGTCGACCTGGGGTGGGGCAGGGTGCGCCGCTCGTCGTGGGCCTGGCGAGACCGCCCGAGGAACGAGGGCGCGGAGGGTTGAGCGGGGCACACCCCCACCCACCCCACCCAGGGCGACCCCCATCCAGCGAGCGCGACCGCTCGCGGCACGGCCGGGGCTCAGCCCCGGTGCTGCTGCTTGATCCTGCTCGTCAGCTCGGTGACCTGGTTGTACGTCGAGCGACGCTCGGCCATCTGCTCGGTGATCTTGCGGTTCGCGTGCATGACCGTCGTGTGGTCGCGGCCGCCGAACTGCTGACCGATCTTCGGCAGAGAGAGATCGGTCAGCTCGCGGCACAGGTACATCGCGATCTGGCGTGCGGTGACCAGGACACGAGAGCGCGAGCTGCCGCACAGGTCCTCGATCGTCAGGCCGAAGTAGGCAGCCGTCTGGGCGATGACGCTCGCGGGCGTGATCTCGGACGCGTCGTCGTCGGTGATGAGGTCCTTGAGGACGATCTCCGCGAGAGCGAGGTCGACCTGCTGCCTGTTGAGGTTCGCGAAGGCGGTCACGCGGATCAGGGCGCCCTCGAGCTCGCGGATGTTCGTCGAGATCTTCGAACCGATGTAGGACAGGACGTCCGTCGGGACGGCGAGGCGCTCGCTCGCGGCCTTCTTGCGGAGGATCGCGATACGGGTCTCGAGGTCGGGGGGCTGGACGTCGGTGATGAGACCCCACTCGAACCGGCTGCGCAGGCGGTCCTCGAAGCCGTTGAGCTGCTTGGGCGGCAGGTCCGACGTGATGACGAGCTGCTTGTTGGCGTTGTGCAGCGCGTTGAAGGTGTGGAAGAACTCCTCCATCGTCTGCTCCTTGCCCTGCAGGAACTGGATGTCGTCGATGAGGAGGACGTCGACGTCTCGGTAGCGGCGCTGGAACGCCCCGGCCTTGCCCTCGCCGATCGAGTTGATGAAGTCGTTGGTGAACTCCTCGGAGTTCACGTACCGCACCCGCACGTTCGGGTACAGGTTGTGCGCGTAGTGCCCGATCGCGTGGAGCAGGTGCGTCTTGCCCAGACCGGACTGCCCGTAGATGAACAGGGGGTTGTAGGCCTTGGCCGGGGCCTCGGCGACAGCGACGGCGGCGGCGTGCGCGAAGCGGTTCGAGGAGCCGATGACGAACGTCTCGAAGATGTACTTCGGGTTCAGACGGGTCGGCTCCGCGTGCGGGCGCTGCGGGACCGGTGCGGGGAGCATGCGCTCGCGCTCGGGCTCGACGTGGACCTGCATCGGCGGCTCGGGCACGCTGGCGGTGAGCGCCGCCGGCGACGGCGGTTCGGCGGCCAGCTCGGGGTCGACCGTGATCCCGAAGCGGACGTCCCTGCCGAGCGCTCCCGCCATCGCGGAGACGAGCTCGTCGCGGACCCGCGTCTCCAGGTAGGTTCGCGTCTGCTCGTGCGGGACGGCGATGAAGACGGTGTCGTCGAGGATCGCGAGCGGCTTGGCCAGCTTGATGAAGGCGATCTGGCGCGGCGTCATGTCGGGGCTGGCTTCGAGGACGGCGATGGTCTGAGCCCAGACGTCTGCGATGTTCTCGTCGGGGTTGGACACCAGGTGATTCCTTCGTCGTCGGGTGCTGCATGATGATCAGGATCAGTCTGGAGTGTGCCACGCGGACCCGTTATCCACATAGTTTTCCACAACCTGTGGGGAGTACTCGCAACGCTCCCGAGCATGACGGCCGTCGACCGGTGGTCGGGTGATGGACGGTCGTTCGACAAGAGGGTGACGGCGCGGAGGGTGGTGCCCCGCTCGGCCTCTCTCGCGGGACTCGGCCTCTCACGCCAGGACCAGGGTAGACGTACCGGTCGCTGCACGACATATCATGACAGGCTCGGCGTCGTGGAACCCGGGTTTGACCCGAGGGGGGTCCGCGGCGTAACGTCAGACAGCCGTTCCAGGTACTTTCGCGCGCCCTCACGGGGGCGAATCCACGGACTGATCGTGGCGGGTACACGGGCGGCTGGGGTGCAGAACTGCATCCCTTCCAGCTGTAGCACTGCATCGTCGAGGACATAGACGGTGTACCTCCCCGACGTTCTTGGAGTACCTCGTGAGCAAGCGGACTTTCCAGCCGAACAACCGGCGCCGTGCGAAGACCCACGGTTTCCGGCTGCGTATGCGCACCCGCGCCGGCCGCGCCATCCTGGCAGCCCGTCGTCGCAAGGGCCGCGCCGAGCTCTCTGCCTGACAGCAGGTGCTACCCGCGGCGCACCGCTTGCGCCGTTCCGTAGATTTTGAACGGGCGGTGCGACGTGGCGTGCGCGCGGGACGATCGACCGTGGTGGTTCATCTCTCCCAAGACCCTGGGGGCGACGAGCCACCACAGGTCGGTTTTGTCGTTTCCAAGGCCGTGGGCAACGCCGTGCACCGAAACACAGTGAAGCGGCGCCTGCGCGCCGCGTCTTCGGCGTACCTCGACGCACTGCCGCCACGGTCCCGTGTCGTCGTGCGGGCTCTTCCGGCCTCGTCCGACAGCGACTACGCCCGGCTCGACCAGGACCTCGCGTCCTGCATCAAGCGCGCCGTCGCCCAGTGGGACCGTCGATCGGCCGACGCATGAGCGCCACGGTCCAGGCCGAACCTGCAGGGATCAGCTCACCGGGCTGGATCGCCCGGTCGTGGCGGTTCGTCCAGCGGATCCCGCTGCTCGTGCTGGTGGGACTCATCAGGGCGTACCAGAGCGTCATCTCACCGATGACGGGTCCCACCTGCAAGTACTACCCCTCGTGCTCGCAGTACGCGCTCGTCGCGATACGACGGCACGGTGTGCTGCGAGGCGTACGGCTCGCCGTCTGGCGGCTGCTGAGGTGCAACCCCTGGAGCAAGGGGGGCGTCGACGACGTCCCCGAGGCGCTGAGGAAGCACTCGCACTAGTCCTCCTGCCGGCGACGCCGGTCAGGACCCAGTTTGTTGAAGGTTAGGGAGTAGTACGGATGGACTTCTTCGCGTTCCTCGCGCCGATCGAATGGGTCGTGGCGTGGATCATGTACCTGTGCCACCAGGGGCTCGTGTTCCTGGGCATGGGCGACGGCCCCGGGCTCGGCTGGGTCTTCTCGATCGTCGGCCTCGTGATCATCATCCGTATCCTGCTGATCCCGCTCTTCTTCAAGCAGATCAAGGCCTCTCGTGGCATGCAGATGCTGCAGCCCGAGATGCAGGCCATCCAGAAGAAGTACAAGGGCAAGTCCGACCCGGCGTCTCGCGAGGCCATGAGTCGCGAGACCATGGAGCTCTACAAGAAGCACGGCACCAACCCGTTCGCGTCGTGCCTGCCGATCCTGCTCCAGTCGCCGATCTTCTTCGCACTCTTCCGCGTGCTCAACGGCCTGGTGCCGATCTCCAACGGTGATGCCGACAAGATCGGTCCGATCGACGCGAGCGTCGCGAGCGACATCGAGAGCTCGTCGCTGTTCGGGGCGCACCTCTCGGACATCTTCCTCAAGACCGACGACATGCAGGCGAAGATCGTCATCGGCGTCCTCATCGTCGCGATGTGTGCCACGACCTTCTTCACGCAGCGCCAGCTGACCATGAAGAACATGCCGAAGTCGGCGCTCGAGGGCCCCATGGCGTCGACGCAGAAGATGATGCTCTACGTCTTCCCCTTCATCTTCGCGGTCTCCGGCGTGAACTTCCCCGTGGGTGTCCTCGTCTACTGGACCACGACGAACCTCTGGTCCATGGGCCAGCAGTTCTACACGATCAAGCGCATGCCCGCTCCGGGATCCGAGGCCGAGCGCCTCATGAAGGAGCGCAAGGCTCGCAAGGCCGCAGCCAAGGGCATCGTCGAGGAGGCGGCTCCGGTCATCGAGCAGCCCCGCGGCCAGCGTCAGCAGCCCAAGCGCAAGGACCGCCAGAAGCCAGGCACGCCTCGCGTCATCAACGGAACGACGGCTCCGTCTGCCGAGGTCAACGATGCCCCGGTCAACGATGCCCCGGTCGATGGTGAGACCGATGGTCCGGCCAAGGGGACCGGCAAGGGTTCCCCGAAGCCGAAGCAGCCGAAGAAGTAGCCCCAGTCCTGTACCGAGAGCGCCGAGGTTCCTTCGAGACCCCGGGGTTCTCATGACCCCAAGGAGTCAGCAATGTCGTCGACCGACGCACCCGCTGCCGAAGACCACGCACCCGACGAGATGACGCGTCTCGAGGAGGAAGGCGAAGTCGCAGCGGACTACCTCGAGGAGTTCCTCGACATCGCCGACCTCGACGGCGACATCGACATCGACATCGACCACGGGCGCGCAGCACTCGAGATCGTCGCCGACGAGCCGACCTCGTTGCGGCACCTGGTGGGCAAGGAGGGGGAGGTCCTGGACGCGCTCCAGGAGCTGACGCGGCTCGCGGTCCAGGCACGGACCGGCGAGCGGAGTCGGCTCATGCTCGACATCGCTGGCTTCCGGGCGCAGCGCAAGATCGAGCTGACCGAGCTCGCGACCAAGGCGATCGCGAAGGTGCGCGAGTCGGGTTCCGAGCTGTCGATGGATCCGCTCAACGCCTTTGAGCGCAAGGTCGTCCACGACGTCGTCGCAGCAGCCGGCTTGAGCAGTGACTCGCGAGGCACGGACCCGGAGCGCTACGTCGTGATCCGTCCCGCTGAGGTTTCCTGACCTCCTTCGTCTCGCCTCCACCGCGGCCCGGTGTTTCACGTGAAACACCGGGCCGCTGTGCGTTGTGGGCCGTGTGTCGCCCGATGAGTTCATGTGAGGCCAAGATCGTTGTCAGGACGGGCGTCGCAAGATGACCGGCGCCCTGCGTCCCCCGCAGGGGAGCGTGGCCGCAGCCTGAGGTGCCCCCGGCTGGCGATCGCACTGCGGCCGATGCTCACGGCCGTCTACAAGGTCGAGACGCGGGACGAGGCACGGGCCTATCTTGACGGTGGGACTGCACAGCGCCCCGAACACGACAGCAGCACGGCCCGATGACGACCCACGATCTGGTTACGGGTAGGTGAGGCGGTCCCTGGGGTGTGACCGTCAGTGCCTGACGATCTCCCGTCGCCTGCCGGTCGCGGGACGACCAGGTTCGACGCTCGGTCGGCCCGCCTCGAGGTTCGCTCCGGAGGTCGCCACGGGTCGGGGCATGAGAAGCAGGCATCGCTCGTCGAGCATCGCGGAGGTCTCTGATCCCCGAGACGCAGCCGCAGTCGACGGCTTGTCGCCTGAGGCGCGTTGACGGTTCTGCCGGGAATCGCCGCGCTCGGCGGGCGGGGGGGGGGGGGCGAGGGTGCCCGGGGATCGGGTCGCCAGCGGTACGTGGAGGTTCACGGCGTGGGGGCTGATTGCACCGCCCATCCACCCCAGCTCGCGCACAGGTTCCACCGTCCTGTGCGAGATCCGGTGGTCGTTGGCACAGCGAGTTCTGGGGCCGCGCCCTGCCCATCGCTACGCCTCCGGCTGCATCGAGACCGCCTCGGCTCGACGTGTTGCCGGCCTCGCCGGGCATCGCACCACAGCCGTGCGAGACGTGACACCATGGACCCGGACCGTTCGGCATCGTCCGACGTCCCCTGGGAGCTTGAGCACCGAAAGAGGAGTAGATGACCCACGAGATGAGCGACGCCGTCGAGGGCAGTGTTTCACGTGAAACACTCGCCGACTCTCCAGAAGTCCAGGCGTACTTCGGTGCGGCGTACCCGCTTGTCGCCCGCTTCGCAGACCTGCTGCACGACCAGGGGGAGCTGCGTGGGCTGATCGGTCCGCGGGAGGTCTCGCGCATCTGGGAGCGGCACATCCTCAACTCCGCAGCGGTGGTCCAGTTTCTTCCTGTGACCGGCACGATCGCCGACATCGGTTCCGGTGCGGGCCTTCCCGGGATCGTCATTGCGGTGATGCGCCCCGACGCAGAGGTTCTCCTGATCGAGCCGATGGAACGACGCTGCGCGTGGCTGTCCGAGGTCGTCGAGGACCTTGGACTCTCCAACGTCGAGATCAAGCGAGGGCGCGCCGAGGAGTATCACGGCGCCTTCCAATGTGACGCAGTGACCTCGCGTGCTGTTGCCGCCCTTGAGAAGCTGGCGCGCATGTCCCTTCCCTTGGTGGAGCGTGGCGGGGAGATGGTCGTCCTCAAGGGGCGCAATGTGGCGCAGGAGATCGAGCCGGCGCGCAAGGTGCTCCGCAAGTACAAGACGGAAGAGCCGGAGATTCTCGAAGCGTCGAGTGTTGACGGCGTCGAGCCGACAACCGTGCTCCGAATCCGGCGCACGCCTGCTCAGGTTTGAACGGTGCCCCTAGGGCCCTTCGCGACGTGACCCCGAGTCCGCCACGTGGAAGTCACGGTGAGTGGAGACCAGGGGGAGGAGTGCACCGCATAGGGTGGCAGAGCCCCGGGTCCCGACGGTGAGACTCGGTGACGACACGCGTCCGGCGGTCCATGAATGAGGCTGTGGTGGGGCGCATGCTGGAGTAGGTCAAGTGAGGGAGATGGGCGTGACTGAGAGTTCCGACCAGCAGCAGGACATCCCGTTCGAGAGTCGGGACATGACGTATCTCGCGAGCGTTTCACGTGAAACATCCGAGGGCTACCCGTCGGACGCCGCGTTCGACGAGAGCCGGCGCGAGGAACTGATGGCGAGCCTCCCCGAGATGGATGACGACACCCCCCTGGCGGCGCAGCTCACGATTGATGCCCGTCGCCGGATCGATCTCCACGGACGACGCTTCCCGCGTCCGGCTTCGACACGGGTCATCACCATCGCCAACCAGAAGGGCGGCGTCGGTAAGACGACGACGACCGTCAACCTGGCAGCCGGGCTGGCGCAGGCTGGGCTCAACGTGCTGGTGATCGACAACGACCCGCAGGGCAATGCATCCACTGCTCTCGGGGTCGAGCATCGAGCGGGTACACCTTCGGTCTACGAAGTTCTGGTCGATGGCGCGCCACTTTCTTCAGCAGTCCAGCAGTGCCCAGACCTTCCGACGTTGTGGTGCGTGCCCGCGACGATCGATCTGTCGGGGGCGGAGATCGAGCTGGTCTCGCTGGTTTCACGTGAAACACGGCTGCGGAAGGCGGTCGATGACTTCCTGGAGGAACGTGTCGCCCAAGGCCTGGAGCCGATCGACTACGTCCTCGTCGACTGCCCGCCAAGTCTCGGTCTGCTGACCGTGAATGCCTTCGTGGTCGGGCGCGAGGTGCTGATCCCCATCCAGTGCGAGTACTACGCCCTCGAGGGGCTCAGCCAGCTCCTGAAGACCATCGAGCTCATCAAGGCGCACTTGAACCCGCGGCTGCACGTCTCCACGATCCTGCTCACGATGTACGACGGTCGCACCAACCTCGCGCAGCAAGTCGCCGCAGAGGTGCGTGAACACTTCCCCGAGCAGACCCTCAAGACGTCTATCCCGCGCTCGGTGAGGATCTCCGAGGCTCCCAGCCACGGTCAGAGTGTCATCACCTACGACCCGAGCTCCACGGGCGCTCTCGCCTACCTTGAGGCTGCACGCGAGGTCGCGGATCGCGGCCGCCCTGAACCCTTGCCTGTCCCTACCGTCGACGGAGCGTCTCGCAACGTCTCACGGCAGAACTACCTCGCCGAGCGATGGGCAGTGCTGCCTAGCTACCAGGAGGATGCACGATGAGTGAGAAGCGCCGTGGGCTCGGTCGTGGTCTCGGAGCATTGATTCCGACCAGTCCTGAGCGTGAACGTCCGGTGGACGTCTTCTTCCCCTCCGCGCCGCGTGTGGCGGAGTCCAGCTCCCCCGCGAGTCCGGACTCCGGGGGAGGGGAGACTGAGGAATCCGGTGCTCCCGTGCTGACCATCGAGCGCACGGATGCCGACTCGCCGGCCTCGCTCGGGGGCGTCGACGAGGTGGATCTCGTCGTGCTCACGAGCACGAGCACCGAGCAGGGGGTGGCACGGGCCGAGACATCCTCGTCGGTCGAAGCGACCGGAGGCGACAGCGAGCCCACCAAGGCTGACGACACGCCGGCCGACGTTTCACGTGAAACACGTACGACGGAGACGACGGACGCTTCGGCCGAGCCGGCACCGGCCGACCTCGTGCCGGTGCCGGGGGCGACGTTCGCAGAACTCCCCGTGGGGCTGATCCGGGCGAACTCTCGTCAGCCACGCACCGTCTTCGACGAGGGCGAGCTCGACGAGCTCGTCGGCTCCATCAAGGAGATCGGCGTCCTGCAGCCCGTCGTCGTCCGCCGTGACCCCGAGAACCCCGGGGGCTACGAGCTCATCATGGGCGAGCGGCGTTGGCGGGCGACCCAGGCAGCGGGCCTGGACGTCATTCCGGCGATCATTCGCGAGACGGACGACGCTGACCTCCTGCGCGACGCGCTTCTCGAGAACCTGCACCGTAGTGCGTTGAACCCGTTGGAGGAGGCTGCGGCATACCGCCAGCTGCTCGACGACTTCGGCTGCACGCACGAGGAGCTGGGTACACGCATCTCCCGGAGCAGGTCGCAGATCTCCAACACGCTGCGTCTGCTGCGTCTGCCGCCACTGGTCCAGCGTCGAGTGGCGGCCGGAGTTCTCTCCGCCGGGCACGCCCGTGCGCTGCTCGGTCTGACGGATGGTGCGGAGATCGAACGCCTCGCTCAGCGCATCGTCTCCGAAGGGCTCTCTGTGCGAGCCACGGAGGAGATCGTCGCTCTCGGGGGACTGGATGCGAAGCGTCCTGTGGAGCGCACGCCGAGACCGGGCCAGCGCAGTGCGGCGATCGACGAGCTGGCATCCCGACTCTCGGACCGCTTCGAGACGCGCGTCAAGGTCGACCTCGGGAAGAACAAGGGCCGGCTGACGGTCGAGTTCGCGTCGGTCGAGGACCTCAACAGGATCCTCGACCTCATGGCACCCCAGGATCCGGGCCTGCTGCGCCGGTAGGTGCCACTCGGGCAGACCCCCGACGTTCCACGTGAAACATCGGCCCCGATGAGCAGCTGCTCATCGGGGCCGATGACGTTCGTCGAGGAAGAAGCGGTCAGCGCTGGGAACCCTGACGCACCGCGCTCTGCGTCACGATCGCGCGGTAGAGGTCCCCTAGATCGCGCCCCGCAGCATGAACTGCCTGCGGGAACAACGAGGTCTCCGTCATCCCGGGCGCGACGTTGACCTCGAGGAAGTGCGGAACGCCGTCGGCGTCGACGATGAGGTCCGATCGCGAGAGGTCACGCAGGCCCAGAGCGAGGTGGGCGCGGACCGCCGTCTCCTCGACGCGCGCAGCGACCTCGGGAGCCAGTCGGGCGGGGGCGTAGTAGCTGGTACGGCCCGGGTTGTAGCGGGCGTCGTAGTCGTAGGTACCCTCGGTCACGATCTCGACTGCTGGGAGCGCCTCGGGGCCGTCCGGACCGTCCACCACGCTCACGGCGATCTCGGTTCCTTCGACGGCACGCTCGATGAGGGCGATGTCGCCGTAGGAGAAGCAGTCGACCATCGCACGAGGCAGTTCCTCGGCACGGCGGACGAGCGTGACGCCCAGCGCGGAGCCCCCTCTGGTCGGCTTCACGACGAGGGGGAGCCCCAGGCGACCGACGATGGCGTCGAGCACAGGCTGAGCGCCGAGCTCGCGAAAGAGGCTCTGGGGGAGAGTCACGTAGTCCGGGGTCGAGAGGCCCGCGCCCAGCACGACGTTCTTGGCGATGGGCTTGTTCCAGGCGGCTCGCGATGCCCGGGGACCGGTCCCTACGTAGTCGAGGGAGAGCAGTTCGAGGACGTCGCGGATCGAGCCGTCCTCCCCGCTCGCGCCGTGCAGGAGCGGCCAGACGACGTCGGGCTTCTCCTCGGCGAGGAACGGGAGGAGGGACGCATCGACGTCGTGCACCGTCACCTCGAGGCCTGCACCACGCAGGGCGTCGGCGACACGGCGCCCCGAGCGGAGCGAGACGTCGCGCTCGTGCGACAGCCCCCCCGCGAGAACGGCAACTCGTTTGACAGGGCGCGGTTCGTTCTTCGAAGCGCCCCCGTCCCGCGAGGCGGGGTGATCGGCCGGCGCGAGCTCGGCGACGTCCTCGGTGACGGTCTGTGATTCCGCAGCGGTACCCACGGTCTTGGTCCTCTCGACGTTCAGCAGGTTTCTCACGCGGGCAGGGGTGGCGCTCACGCGAGGTTGGGGCCAGGGTTCTCGACGTCGGACAGGTCCGGGTCCTGGGCGCCGGAGGTGCCGAAGAGGTCCACGAGCTCGCGCTCGGCAGAGACGACCCCGGCGAACCGCCGGACTCCCTCCCTGATGCGCTCCGGCGTCGGGAAGCAGTAGGAGAGACGGACGTGGTCCGCGCCCGTCCCGTCGGCATAGAACGCCGTCCCCGGGACATAGGCGACGCGGGCCGTCACCGCGCGGGGGAGCATGGACCGCGCGTCGAGCCCGTCCGGAAGCTTGACCCAGGTGTAGAACCCGCCGTTCGGGACGTTCCAGGAGGCAGACGGGAGGTGCTCCGAGAGGGCCCCGATCATGGCGTCGCGTCGTTCCCGGTAGAGCTCGCGGAACTGCTTGATCTGGCCCTGCCAGTCACAGGTGTCGAGGTAGGTCGCGATCGCGAGCTGCGAGGCGTTCGAGGGGCACAGGATCGCGGACTCGCTGGCGAGCACGAGCTTCTCTCGGACGGCGTGGGGGGCGACCACCCACCCGACCCGGTAGCCGGGAGCGAACGTCTTGGAGAAGGAGCCCAGGTAGAGGACGCCCTGGTCGTCGAGCGAACGCATCGCGGGCAACGGGTCGCCGTCGAAGCCGAGCAGACCGTACGGGTTGTCCTCGATCACGAGCACCCCGAACCGCTGGGCGATCTCGAGGATGCGGGGACGCCGCTCGACCGAGAGCGTCACGCCGGCAGGGTTGTGGAAGTTGGGAACGGTGTAGAGGAGCTTGACGCGCCGACCCTCGGCGGCCAGCCGGGTGAGGGTCTCCTCGAGGGCCTCGGGGATCAGACCGTGCTCGTCGAGCGGGACGTGGACGATGTCGGCCTGGTAGGACCGGAAGACGCCGAGGGCCCCCACGTAGCTGGGTGCCTCAGCGACGATGACGTCGCCCGGGTCGATGAAGATGCGCGTCACGAGGTCGAGAGCCTGCTGGGATCCCGTGGTGACCACGACGTCGTCCGGGTGGCAGTCGATGCCCTCGAGGCGCACGACGTCGACGATCTTCTCGCGCAGCGACTCGTCGCCCTGGCCCGAGCCGTACTGCAGCGCTGTGGTGCCGCGCGTCGCGACGAGCTTCTGCATCGCATCCGCGATCACGTCGAGGGGAAGTCCCTCGAGGTAGGGCATGCCGCCCGCGAGCGAGACGACCTCGGGGCGATTCGCGACCGCGAAGAGGGCGCGAATCTCCGACGCTCGCATGCCGTGGGCGCGCTCGGCGTAGGCGCCGAACCACGGGTCGAGGCGGGTGCCGCTCGAGGCGGCAGGCTGAGCGGGGTGCGTCGGTGTCGTGCTCACGCTCCCCAGTCTCCCACGGCGGATCGGTGGAAACCGTGAAGGGGCCGCTGACCGGACGACGGCAGGGAGCCTGTGGGGCCAGCCCTTCACCGGCCGGCCCGGGTGACGGACAGACCGTCCCGACCAGATGCCTCCGGCGGCGAGCCCAGACGCCGGCGGGGGGGGGGGGGGGGGGGGCCCCCCCCCCCCCCGGGGGGGGGGGGGGGGCGCCGGGGGGGGCCCCCCCCCGCCCCTCCGGGGCGATGCCCGCAGATCGCGGCGGGCGAGAGCGTCAGGCGATGAGTGCGTCGATCTCCTCGGCGAGGATGCGCTTGGGCCGTCCTCCCACGATCGACTTCACCAGCTCACCACCGGAGTAGAAGTTGAGCGTGGGGATCGAGATCACGCCGTACGCCGCGGTGATCGCGGGGTTCTCGTCGGAGTCGAGCTTGGCGATCTTGACCTTGCCGGCGTACTCGCCGGCCAGCTCCTCGAGGATCGGGGCGATCTGCAGGCACGGCCCGCACCAGGTGGCCCAGAAGTCCACGATGACGGGGATGTCCGACTCCAGGACTTCGGACTTGAAGGTGTCGTCGGTGACCTTGACGGTGTTGCTCATCGGATCTCCTCCAGTGCGCGGGGCAGCTCGTCGGGGGCGGGGGACTCGGGCGTGCCGGCGATCTCGGGGAGCCCCTCGGCGTCCTCGATCGCGTCGACGAGCTCGGTGAGGTAGCGCTGGGCGTCGAGCGCCGCAGAGCAGCCCGAGCCGGCCGCGGTGATGGCCTGGCGGTACGTGTGGTCGACCGCGTCGCCGCACGCGAACACGCCCTCGAGGTTGGTCGCGGTGGTGCGTCCGACGACCTGGATGTAGCCGTCGTCGTCCAGGTCGATCTGCCCCTTGACGAGCTCGGAGCGGGGGTCGTGCCCGATCGCGACGAACAGGCCGGTCGCGTCGATCGAACGCTCCTCACCCGTGAGGGTGTCGCGCAGCGTGAGCGACTCGACCTTGTTCTCGCCGTGGATCCCGACGACTTCGCTGTTCCAGGCGAACTCGATCTTGGGGTCGGCCTTGGCCCGGTCGGCCATGATCTTCGAGGCGCGGAGCTCGCCACGACGGTGCACCATCGTGACCTTCGACGCGAAGCGGGTCAGGAAGGTGGCCTCCTCGACGGCGGAGTCTCCGCCGCCGACGACCACGATGTGCTGGTCGCGGAAGAAGAAGCCGTCGCACGTCGCGCACCAGGAGACGCCGCGGCCGGAGAGTCGCTTCTCGTCCTCCAGGCCCAGCTCGCGGTACGCCGAGCCGGTCGCGAGGATCACTGCACGAGCCGTGTAGGTCTCACCGTTCCCGGTGACGACCGTCTTGACCGGGCCGTCGAGCCGGAGCTCGATCGCGTCGTCCCACTCGACCTGCGCACCGAAGCGCTCGGCCTGCTTCTGCAGGTTGTCCATGAGCTCGGGGCCCATGATGCCGTCGGGGAACCCAGGGAAGTTCTCGACCTCGGTCGTGTTCATCAGAGCGCCACCCGCGGTGATCGAACCCGCCAGGACCAGGGGCTCGAGGCCCGCACGCGCGGCGTACACGGCGGCCGTGTACCCGGCGGGGCCCGAACCCACGATGATGACGTTCCGCGGGGCGGTCGTGGGGGTCTGTTCCGTCACGTGTACTCCTCAGTGGTGGGTGGTGCACCGGGTCCAACGCCGGGCGGCGTCGTTCTGTTCCGAGGGCACCGTCGGTCGGTGGGCCGATGGATGGTCGACACCGACGTCGTGGCTGAGCACCCCGAAGGGTGCGGCCACGACGTCAGTAGACCGTGATCTCGTTGAGCTCGACGCGGAACTTGCCGTCACCGTTCGTCGGGAGCTCCGTGATGTACAGGACGAACGTGGTGCCTTCGGTCGCGGGGTCGAGCGCGAGCTCGACGGTGTCCGAGAACGTCCCCGATGCGAGGACGTCGCCACCCGTGGGCGCGTCGTCGGTGACGGCTCGGACCTCGACGCGGCCACCCGTGTTGTTCGTGTCGAGCACGATGCGCTGGACGGTCGCTTCGTCGTCGAGCGTGAACGTGTAGCCCGTCTTGGTCTTGTTGCCGCCGAAGGCCGCCGTGTTGTACGAGTAGGTGTACCAGAACGTCGTCGGGTCGCCGTCGACCGCGAGGGGCACGGACTCGGGCTTCTCGCCGACGTCGTCAGGGTTCGCGACGTCCGGGTCCAGCAGACCGCCTGCGGCGATCGGGAGGGGCTCGGTGTTCACCGGCACCTCGCCGTCGTCGGGGGCCGTCTCGGGAGGCTGGGAGCCGGTCGTGGACGACCCACCCTGAGCCGATCCCGGCGTGAGGACGGCGCCGAAACCACCGAGACCGGACTTCACGCCCCAGACGACGGCGGCGATCACCAGGATGAGCACGACGGGCATGATGATCCAGGTGCTCTTCACGCTGGTCTTCTTGGCGCTCGTCGTCGCGAAGGGACCGGTCCGTGGTCCGGTCGCGGGGTCGACGGCGGGACCCTGCCCGGTGGGCAGCGCCGTGACCGGGGCGACCGGCGGGGGCGGTGGGGCCGTCGGGTGAGACCCCGTCGGGGGCTGCTGCTGGTAGGCGACCTGGGTCGGGTAGGCGCCCGTCGTCGGGGCGGACGATGCCGCGTAGGCGACGGGGGCGTCGGCGTAGGTAGGCGCGGGGTAGCTGGCACCGTCAGGGAGCGCGGAGGCGCCCGCGAGGGGCACGCGGTGGATCCGCCCGGTCGTGGGCCGGTGGAAGGGGACCGCGGGGGGCGGAGTGCCTGGCGGTGTCGAGAGCGGGACGTCGAACGCGCTCCGGATGGACTGCCGGCTGACCCGGTTCGGCGCGGTCGGGGCGGGCGGCTGGACGAACGTCGGGAGAGCGGCGACGACGGACAGCGCCCCCCAGGGCTCGAGGGCGCTCACCAGGTCGGCCGGCGACGAGGGTGGTGCTGCGAGGCTGTCGAACTCCTGGGTGTCGTCGTTCGTCGACCCGCCACCGTCTGTGCCTGCCCGGGTGGGCGAGGCCTCTGCGTCGGCGAAGACCTTGGTGCACAGGTCCGACAGGTCCGTCGGTGCCCCAGGGACGAGCGTCGACAACGGGAGCACTCCTGCCGCGTCGCGCTGGGCGGGGAGCGGGTGGACCGAGTCAGGACTGATCCAGGGCACGTCGAGGCTGGGTCCCGCCCAGCGCGCTGTCATCGCGTAGTACAGCAGCGCGACGAGGCCGAGGGTGTCGGCTCGTGAGGTCTCGTCGGCGTCGTGCTGGTCCTGTCCGCTGATGCCCGCGTCGAGCCCGAGGCCCGTCACGACGACGCGGTCCCCGTCGACCCGCAGGGCTTCCGGTCGTAGTGCCAGGTGGTGGACGCCGCGCCGGCGGGCGACCTCGAGCGCGGCCGCAGCCTCGCCGACGATGGCGCGCGCCTGCTGGGCATCGACGATCCCGCCCGCCACGACCTCGGACAGGGTGATCCCGGCGAACGGCTCGGTGATGACGTAGGCGACACCGTCGTCGGTGCCGACGTCGAGCACCCGGGTCAGTCGCGGGTCGGCGACGAGCGCGGCCCGGCGGGCCGAGTCGATGGCCTCTGCGACGTGCTCGCCGGCGAGCAGCGAGACCCGCACGGAACGGTTCAGGACCGAGTCGTGCGCGGACCAGGCGGTGACGTCGACCAGGTCGCTCGCCAGCCGTTCACCCAGCAGGTAGCGGCCCACCAGTGTCGTGCCGGGTCCTGCTGCGGTCACCTGCCCACCTCGAACTTTCTTGCCGTCGACATCTTCCCCCCACATGGTACGGGCGTCCTCTAACTCGTGGTCGGGCGTCGCCGCCCGAGCTTGCGGAGCAACGGGTCGGCGAGCTGATCGAGCTCGCGGACCCGCATGACCTTGAGGCCGCCGATGTACACGGCGGTCATGACGATCCCGACGACTGTAGTGACCACAGCAGCCCGCAGCCACGAGAGTCCGTAGAGGTCTCCGAAGAGCTGGAGGACCCCCCAGCCGATCCCAGCGCTGACCCCGGCCGCGAGGGCGGTCTTGACGTGCATCCGCACGATCCGGAAGGCGTCGAGACCATGGAGCTTGCGTCGAAGTCCCGCGGTCCGCAGCAGGACGGCGACGACGTTGGACAGCGACATCGCCGCCCCGACCCCGACGACCCACCACACGGGGTCGAGCGTGCGGGTCGCGAGCCAGGCGACCCCGACGAGCGCGATCGTCGCCGGCACCTGGATCCAGAAGACCGTCTTGCCGTCCTCGTAGGCGTAGTACACCCACTTCATGAGGACCATCCCACCCAGCGGAACGAGGCCGAAGGCCATGGCGACGAGGATCTGACTGACCGCCACGGCGCTCGAGGGCGTGACGTTGATGAGCAGGAGCTTGGTGATCGGCAGGGCGAGGATCGCGAAGACGGCCGTGGCGAACACCGTGAACACACCCACGGTCCGCACCCCGCGCGAGAGGTCGTGCCGCACCCGGGCGAAGTCGCCCGCGCCCGCGGCGGCGCTCATCCCGGTGAACAGGGCCGTGGCGATCGAGACCGTCACGAGCGAGTGCGGCAACAGGTAGATCATGAGCGCCTGCGTGTAGGCGGCGTTGCCCGCGACGGCGAAGGCCTCGGGGGCGCCCGTGACCACGCCGGTCACGACGCCGTTCGTCAGGGGGTCGCCGTCGTAGGCACCGAAGGTCTCGCGCAGCGCGGCCGCAGGTGCGCTCGAGGCGAACTGGGTCGTGAACAGGACGCCGATCTGCTCGAGCATGACCGCGCCGAACGTCCAGATCGCGACCTGTCCGGCGGAGCGCAGCCCGATGCCGCGCATCCCGAGCCGGAAGTGCCAGCGGAACCCCGCGCGCCACAGGGGCACGAGGAGGATGAGGGCCTGCGACGCGACCCCGAGGGTCGCGGTCCCGGCGAGGACGGCGATCTTGGTGCCGTCCCAGGTGCCGAGGTCGTCGGCCGCGCCCGTGGCGTACGGCCCGTAGATCGCGATGAAGGCACCGAACCCGACGATCGAGACGATGTTGTTGACGACGGGGGCCCACATGAACGGGCCGAACTGGCCACGCGCGTTGAGGACCTGCCCGAGGAGCGTGTACAGACCGTAGAAGAAGAGCTGCGGGGTGCACCAGAACGCGAACGCGACGGCGAGCGAGAACTGCGCGGAGCCCCAGCCGTCGGTGTAGAGGGTCACGATCACCGCGGCACCCGCGGTGAGGATCAGGCTGAGCCCGAGGAGCAGCACCCCGGACAGGGTCAGGAGCTTGTCGAGACGCTCCTGGGGGTTCTTGGAACGGTAGGCACGGACGATCTGCGGGACGAGGACGGCGTTGAGCACGCCTCCCGCGAGGATCGCGAACAGGACGTTGGGGATCTTGTTGGCGACGTCGAACGCGTCGGCCGCGAGGCCGGTGGTGCCGATCGCGGTGACGAGGAGGACGTTGCGAACGAGTCCGAGGACGCGGGAGACCGCGGTGCCCGAGGCCATGAGCGCCGAGCTGCGGCCGAGGCTGCTCCTCGGGGTGGTGGCCACGGCGGGCTCGCCGGTCGGCGTCTCGGTCTCGTCAGCGGGTTCGACGGGGGCCATGGCGGCGTCGGGACGGGGGCGTCCTGCCCGCGTGGTCCCGGTAGGTCGGAGGTGCTTCACTCGTCGTGCCCTGTCGAGCGGCCCGACGGCGCCGCCACCCCGTGGGCTCCCGGCACACCCGCCGCGGGCGTCATCTCGGCGACGCGGCGCGGCGACCGGCCGCGTCGGATGGTGCGCCAGATGCCGCCGATCATGAGGAGCGCGACGAGCCCGGCGAAGATCGCGGTCCCCGTGTTCTCCCACTCGGCGCGCACCTGGACGACGAACGCCGAGGAGGGCGAGACGACGGCGCCGGAAGGAACCGCGAGAAGCTCGACCTCGACCTCGACGTCACCGCTGCCGATGGCCTGGACGGGAACCTTGAAGGCGACCTCGGCGCCTGCCGGGACGGGCCCGACCGGGAAGGAGACGACCTTCAGGAGACCGCTGTCGGGACGGAGCGCCACCTGGATCGTGACCGGCTGGTCGAGCGTGTTGCGCACCCAGACGGGGATCTTGCCCGACGTGTTGATCAGGGTGACGTCCAGCTCGCGGGGGACGATCGACACGGCGGACCGGATCAGTGCCGCATCCTTCACCGCGGTGTCCACCGCGACGGTCCGGTCGTCGGGAAGCGACCGGTAGGCGACCGCGGTGGGTACGACGAGGGCGGGCTCCGCTTCCTGGGCGATGGCCGCGGGATCGGCGGTGATCGTGGCGAAGTCCGCCGTCTGGGTCCGGGCGCGCTGGAGCTCGTTCATCTGGGAGACCGGCAGCGTTCCCTCGCTCACCGAGGACTCGGGCAGCGGGGAGCGCGCGACGTCTGGGACCGCCGAGCCGAGGAGGTCGTCGACCGGGGCGACGTCGACCCAGGTCGCCTCTGCCAGGGCATCGAGGACGGACGTGAGGGCGTGAGGGTCCGGGTCCCACGAGCGCGGGAGGGCGACGAGCACGTGTCGAGCCTCGGTCGGTCGCTCGGAGGCTGCCACCGCCAGGTCGGCGAGGAGCCGTTGTGTCGCGTCGGCCGTGGACGGGTCGTCGGCGTCGCGCCCGGCACGGGTCGCGTCCTCGACGTCCTGGGTGAGGGCGGCGTCGGCGACCAGCGCGGTCGCGGGGCCTACGTCGGTCGGGACGGTGGCCAGGCCGTTCGGGGTGTAGTTCACCGAGCTCTCGGGGGCGAGCCCGTCGCCCCGGACGACCACCAGGGGGGAGCCGGACTGGACGGCCGTGCGGACCGTCTGCACGTCGGGGACGTCGTCGGCCGGGTAGACGAGGTCGGTCCGCCACGCGGTATCAGGAGTCGCACCCCCCGGCAGCGGGGTCGTGGTGGCGGGCAGGAGCGCGCCGACCCGCGCATAGGCGGCGGGGTCCGGGTCGTAGGGTCGCAGGCCGAAGACCGTGCGGCCGGCGGCACCGTCGCGCACCGCCGCAGCCCATGCCTGCGAGTCGGTGTCCGGCGACGTCTCGGCGGCCGCCAGGAGCGAGGGGTCGAGCGCCCACGCGATCTCGGGGACCTGGGCCGTGGCGGACAGGAGCCTGCCCAGCCGTCGGTCGGCTCCCAGAGCCTCGTCCACGGCGCGGACGTCGACGCTCGACGTGGCGGTCCCGGTCGTGCTCGTCAGGGAGAGAGCGGGGCCGGTGACCGGGGCGATCATGCTGACCCGGACCGGGACGGGTGCCTGCGAGTCGCCCCAGAGGAAGAAGGTGCGCAGGACGTCGAGCCGCTCGCCGCCTTCCTCGACCATGACGGAGAGGGGCCGAGGCCCCCACGTCGAGCCCGGCTCCAGGTTGAGGTCGTCGGCGGCCACCTCGAACGTGACCGTGGCGTCCTCGCCCGGTGCGAGCGGGTCGACGTCCTCGGTGGTCATGCGTCCGGCCGGCTGCTGGGAGACGGGGGCGTCGGCCCAGGCCTCGAGGGCGGACCGGGTGCCGACGGGCCGCCAGCTGACGCCGAGCGTGGCACGGGGAGCCTTGAGCCTGTCCTCGGTGCCGTTGTGGATCCGCACGACGATCGTAAGGGTGTCGCCGGGCTGCACCGTGGTCGGCGACATCGACACGAGCGTCGTCGTGACCGTTCCCTCGTCTGCCTCGTCGGCCGGGGCCGCCGTGGGGTCCGTGTCGGTGGCGAGGGTGCTCGCCTCGACCGACGTGGCCCGGGCCCCTGTCACGACCTCGGCAGGCGTTGCCGCGAGGGCGGCCGAGGGCAGCACGGCGAGCCCTAGGGCGAGCAACGGCGCGAGGAGGGCTCGCACGTGAGAGCGGGCCGACCGTCGGCTCGGGGCGGGTGGCGTCGTGCCGAGGGCGGTGCGGCCGTCGGTCCGGCGGGGGCCGTTCGCTGCCGGACCGTGCGTCGAGGCGCGGGGCGCGCCACCGGAGAAGTGAAAGCTCATGGGTGGTCGGTCGGGTTCCGTGGGTCGTCGGGTGCCGGCCGGCTGGTACGGACGACGGTGCGAGTCACGGTACCCCGGAAGTGGGCGCTCGTGCGTCGCCCTCGCAGGACGTCGTGCGCAACCGCGGCGAGGCGGCGCTCGTTGGGATAGGACAGGCGGTCGGGCAGGTCCTCGAACGGGACCCAGGCGACGTCCTCGGCCTCGCCGTCGGGGTCGCCCTCGACCGTGAGGTGCCCGCCGGTCGCCCGCAGCAGGAAGTGGTGGACGACCTTGTGCACCCGACGGTCCTCACCGGTGAACCAGTAGTCGATGATCCCGAGCGGGGTCTGGACGGCCCCCGTGATCCCCGTCTCCTCGGCGATCTCCCGGACGGCGGCCTCCTCGGGCGTCTCCGCGCCCTCGAGGTGGCCCTTCGGCAGGCACCACTCGAGCCGACCGCCGCGGTTGCGCCGCGCGATGACCGCGGCCCGGAACAGGCCCTCGAACGTGTCGACGACCAGCCCACCTGCGGAGATCTCCTCGACGACGGGCAGCGGAGCGGGTGGGCTGGCGGACGGGGCGGGACCCCGGTGGGTCTCCGGGTCTCTCCGCAGCGCGTGACCACCGGGCGGCGCTGGTACACCGCGATGGTCCGGAGAGTGCGCTGGGGTGGACATGACCCAACATTACCGAGTGTGGAGTCCGCGCTTGATCTGGCACGCTTGGATGTCGTGCCGACTCCTTCCCAGAACTCTCCCGCCCCCGAGCCTGCCGCGCCGCCCGTCGAGGGGTCTCGCGGGGTGCCGACGACGCCCGAACAGCTCGAGCTCCTGCGGCGTGCGCTGGCGGTGCTGACGGAGATGGCGCCCGCGGCGATCGAGCTGGGCGAGATGTTCCGCGCGGCCGGCCACGAGCTGGCGCTCGTCGGCGGCCCGGTCCGTGACGCCTTCCTGGGGCGCGCGAGCAACGACCTCGACTTCGCCACGTCGGCCGACCCGGACCAGACCCAGGCCCTGCTCGCGGCCTGGGGCGACGCGCACTGGGACATCGGCAAGGAGTTCGGCACGATCGGTGCCAAGCGCTTCGCGCCCAAGGGTGCCCCGCGCGGTGTGGACGAGCTGGTCGTCGAGGTCACCACGTACCGGACCGACGAGTACGACCCGGCGTCGCGCAAGCCGCTCGTCGCGTTCGGCGACACCCTGGTCGGCGACCTGTCGCGGCGCGACTTCACGGTCAACGCCATGGCGGTGCGCGTCCCGGAGATGCTGTTCGTCGACCCGCACGACGGGCTCGCCGACCTCGCGACGGGCGTCCTGCGCACCCCGATCGCACCGGAGCGCTCGTTCGACGACGACCCGCTGCGCATGATGCGGGCCGCGCGGTTCGCGGCCCAGCTGGGCTTCGAGGTCGAGCCTGCGACGCGTGCCGCGATCGTCGACATGGCGTCGCGCATCGAGATCGTCTCGGCCGAGCGGGTGCGGGACGAGCTGACCAAGCTGCTCCTGTCCGACGACCCGCGCAAGGGGCTCGAGGTCCTCGTCGAGACCGGCCTGGCGGACCACGTCCTGCCCGAGCTCCCTGCCCTGCGTCTCGAGATCGACGAGCACCACCGGCACAAGGACGTCTACCAGCACTCGCTGACCGTGCTCGAGCAGGCGATCGCCCAGGAGACCGGGCCCGACGGCGCGGTGCCGGGTCCGGACCTCGTCCTGCGTCTCGCGTCTCTCCTGCACGACATCGGCAAGCCGGACACGCGGCGGTTCGAGCCGGGCGGCGGTGTCAGCTTCCACCACCACGAGGTCGTGGGCGCCAAGCTCACGGCGAAGCGGCTCAAGGCGCTGCGCTTCGACAAGGAAACGGTCAAGCAGGTGTCGCGGCTCGTGGAGCTGCACCTGCGCTTCCACGGGTACGGGGAGGGGGAGTGGACCGACTCCGCCGTGCGCCGCTACGTGACCGACGCGGGACCGCTCCTGGAGCGACTGCACCGCCTGACGCGGGCGGACTCGACCACCCGCAACAAGCGCAAGGCCCAGCGCTTGTCCGACGCGTACACGGACCTCGAGCAGCGCATCGAGCGGCTGCGCGGGGAGGAGGAGCTGGCCTCGATCCGGCCGGACCTCGACGGGCAGCAGATCATGGCGACCCTGGGCATCGCGCCGGGGCCGGAGGTGGGACAGGCCTACAAGTTCCTGCTGGAGCTGCGTCTCGACCGCGGGCCGCTCGGTGAGGACGCCGCCCGCGAGGAGCTGCTGACCTGGTGGGCCGCACGCGAGGCGTGACGTGACGCCGAGACGCCGAAGGGCGGGCACCGACGGCGCCCGCCCTTCGTGCGTGGTCCCCTGCGGGACCGGTCGATCCGTCAGCGGCGCTCGGTCGCCTCGCCCGCCGTCTCGAGGACGGGAGCGTCCTGCGCGAGGGGCGCGACGTCGTCGGACAGGATCGCCGGGGCCTCCACGACCGCCGGCCTGCGCAGCAGGAACGACAGCGCGACCGCGACGAGCATGACCACGGCACCCCAGACGAACGCCGAGGACACACCGTCGGCGAGGGCGACCTGCGGGCTCGCGCCCTCCGCGGTCCTGGCGACCTCGTGCGACGTCATGACGGCGATGAACAGGGCCGTCCCGGCCGCGCCCGCGAGCTGCTGCACCGTACCGATCATGGCGCTGCCGTGCGAGTACAGCGACGGCTTGAGCGCCGAGAGCGCACCCGTGAACAGCGGCGTGAACACGAAGGCCAGGCCCAGGCTCAGCACGACGTGCGCACCCAGGACGAACCACGGCGACGTCGTCGCGCCGACCGTGGTCAGCGCCGCGAGCGCGACCGCGACCGCGCTGAGCCCCGGCAGGACCAGGGGGCGCGGGCCGAGGCGGTCGTACAGGCGGCCGACGGTCGGGCCCAGCAGACCCATGATCAGGCCGCCCGGCAGCATCATCAGACCCGTGTAGACCGGGTCGAGCCCCAGCGAGCTCTGCAGGTACAGCGGCAGCAGGATGATCGAGCCGAACAGCGCGATCATCGCGACCGACATGATGCCGAGCGAGACCGTGAATCCGCGCGAGGAGAACACGCGCAGGTCGAGCAGCGCCGCGTCGCGGCGCTGCAGCACGAGCTGGCGCGCGACGAACAGCACGAGGAACACGGGCCCGACGACGAGCGGGATCCACACGGGCACGGCCGGCGTGGCGCGCGCGGCCTCACCCAGGTTGGACAGCCCGAAGACCAAGCCGCCGAAAGCCAGGACGGCGAGGAACAGCGACAGCGGGTCGAGGCGCGTGTGCGTACGGTCGGCCGAGTCCTTGACGTACTTCGCGCCGAACACGAGGGCGACGAGGGCGATCGGCAGCACGAGGCCGAAGATCCAGCGCCAGGACAGGGTCTCCAGGACCAGGCCGGACAGCGTGGGGCCGAGGGCCGGCGCCGCGGCCATGACGATCGCGACGTTGCCCATGATCCGGCCACGGGCCGACGGCGGGACGAGCGTCATGATCGTCGTCATGAGCAGCGGCATCATGATCGCCGTGCCCGACGCCTGCACGACGCGGGCCCCGAGGAGCCAGCCGAAGCCCGGCGCGAACGCGGCCAGGGCCGTGCCCGCGCTGAACAGCGACATCGCGAGCAGGAACGCCCCGCGCGTCCCGAGACGCTGGAGCAGGAAGCCCGTCGCCGGGATGACGACCGCCATCGTGAGCATGAAGGCCGTGGTCAGCCACTGGCCGGTCGACGCCGTGATGTCCATCTCCTCCATGAGGTGAGGCAGCGCGACGCCCATGGTCGTCTCGTTGAGGATGACGACCGACGCAGAGACGAGGAGGAGCGCGATCACGAGGAAGTTCTCCCGTGACAGCTTCTCCGAGACGGGTAAGGACGGGGCGGTGCTCTGCGGTACCTGCATGGCTCTCCTGTGGGTCGGTGCGCACGCGCGACGGGGAAGTGCGCAGCGAGGTGGGGGGAGCGTCCATCAGGATGTCGTACGCCCTACGAGAACTACGCTGAACCATCCTCGGATATTCCCCCGGTCCTGACGACTCCTTTTCCGGGCAGGACTCATCGGCGCCACGACGGCGGGTCGCCGCGGCACCGGGGCCGCGCGGAGGACGAGCGGGTGGGCTACCTCACCCCGCCGCAGGGCGTCCGTCCGGAGCCGCCTCGGGAAGGGGAGCGTCGCCGTCGGGCCCCGCCGCGTGACGCGCCCCGAAGCGGCCGAAGACCAGCGCAGCCCCCGCGTAGGCGACCGCGAGGACCACGAAGACCGGGCGCGAGTACCCCGTGTCCGGCAGCGTGAACGCCGCGAGGGCCGCCGCGCCCACGAACGCCGCGTTGTACAGGACGTCGTAGAACGCGAAGGCCCTCCCGCGGAAGGCGTCGGCCGTGTCGCGCTGCACGATCGTGTCCACCGCGATCTTCGTCGCCTGCGCCGCAAGACCCAGCAGCAGGGCGCCCGCGAACACGACCGTGCGCGAGGGCGTCGTGGCCAGCAGGAGCTGGCTCATCGCGGCCAGACCCAGCATCAGCGCGATCCACAGGTGCGGACCCGTGTACCGCGACAACGTCGGGGTCAGCACGACGGCGAGCGCGCCACCGACCCCCGTGAGGCCCACGACCGTCGCGAACGTCGCCAGACCCGCGTTCGTGTTGCCCGGGTCGGAGAGCAGGTTGCGCGAGATGAGGATCGACGCGATGAACGTGACCCCGTACAGGAACCGGTGCGTCGCCATGACCACGAGGGCCTGGCCCGGCGTGCGGCGCGCGACGAGATAGCGGGCGCCGTCCGCGAGGCCGCGCGCGACCTTCGCGATCTCCGTCGTGATCGCCGCCTCCGCGGGCCGGTCCGGCCCCAGCAGCCCGCGCGACATGCGCAGCGCCAGCAACGACGCCGCCCCGAACACGAGGGCCGCGCACACGAGCGCGACCGAGT
This sequence comes from Oerskovia gallyi, assembly GCF_014836745.1. Taxonomy (NCBI): domain Bacteria; kingdom Bacillati; phylum Actinomycetota; class Actinomycetes; order Micrococcales; family Cellulomonadaceae; genus Oerskovia; species Oerskovia gallyi. The sequence continues at coordinate 145,523 of NZ_JACSQE010000010.1, read as the reverse complement.
CCTTCTGGCGCCCCGGCTCGAACGTCAGGCTCAGCAGGAAGCCGATGCCACCGCCCACGAACGCCGCCGCGGCGCCCAGCGTGGGGGTCAGCGAGTTGGCCGTCAGCAGCAGCGGGCCGTCGACCACGCGCGGCAGCCCCGCGGACAGGCCCGCGAGCAGGAAGCGGTTGACCGAGAGCGTCGCGAGCGCCAGCACGTAGATCCACGGCGTCACCCCCGTGGTCAGCATGAGCACCGCAGTCGCGGCCGTCAGGACCACGCGCACCGCGTTGCCCCACACCAGGACCTGGCGGCGGCTCCAGCGGTCCAGGAAGACCCCCGCGAACGGACCCACGATCGTGAACGGGGCCAGCATCACCGCGAACGCCGCGGCGATCGAGGCCGCCGTCCCCTGGGACTCCGGGGAGAAGAAGAGGAGCGACGCCAGCCCGACCTGGAACATCCCGTCGCCCGCCTGGCTGACCAGCCGGACCGCGAAGAGCTTCCTGAAGTCGCGCAGCCGAAGCAGGACACCGAGTTCCGAGATCACACCCACCGGTTCAGGGTATGCGGTGGTGAGAGCGATCCCCGCCCCAGGAAGGCCCGACGGCGGCGCGCGCCCCGGATCGGGGGGCGTACCGGTGTGCCGGGGTGGGGTGGGCACGGGGTGGCGGGATGGGGTAGGCACGGGGTGGCGGGGCCGGTCCTGTCGGCGAGACGGGTGGTCGGGTCCGAGACGGTCTCTGGGCCACGGTCCGCGCGACCCGTCTCGTGCGGAAGCACCCATCTCGTCCGAACCCAGCCCCCCGGGGGGCCGGCCGGTGCCCAGGGGGCGACGCCGTCGGGCATACGAAGAGGGCCCGGGACCCTCAGGTCCCGGACCCTCCTCATGAGCCGTCAGGTCAGCGCAACTACTTACGGTCGCGCTGGTCCTGCGCTCGCGAGCTCGCTACGGATCAGCGCAGGTACTTACGGTCGCGCTGGTCCTGCGCTCGCGAGCTCGCTACGGATCAGCGCAGGTGCTTACGGTCGCGCTGGTCCTGCACTCGCGAGCTCGCTACGGATCAGCGCTCGTTCTCGCCGGAGATGAAGGCCTCCAGAGCCGCACGGCCCTTCGTGTCCTCCATCTGGACCGGCGGGGACTTCATGAAGTACGTCGAGGCCGAGAGGATCGGGCCACCGACGCCGCGGTCCTTGGCGATCTTCGCGGCGCGCACGGCGTCGATGATGATGCCCGCCGAGTTGGGGGAGTCCCAGACCTCGAGCTTGTACTCCAGGTTCAGGGGCACCTCGCCGAACGCGCGGCCCTCGAGGCGGACGTACGCCCACTTGCGGTCGTCGAGCCACGCGACGTAGTCCGACGGGCCGATGTGGACGTTGCGGTCCTCGGTCTTGCCACCGAGGGGACCCTCGAGGTTCGACGTCACGGCCTGCGTCTTCGAGATCTTCTTGGACTCGAGGCGCGTGCGCTCGAGCATGTTCTTGAAGTCCATGTTGCCGCCGACGTTCAGCTGGTACGTGCGGTCCAGCACGACGCCGCGGTCCTCGAAGAGCTTCGCGAGCACGCGGTGCGTGATGGTCGCGCCGACCTGCGACTTGATGTCGTCGCCGACGATCGGGACACCGGCGGCCTCGAACTTCGCGGCCCACTCGGGGTCGGAGGCGATGAAGACCGGCAGGGCGTTGACGAACGCGACACCCGCGTCGATCGCGCACTGCGCGTAGTACTTCGCGGCGATCTCCGAACCGACCGGCAGGTAGCAGACGAGCACGTCAGCGCCCGACTCCTTGAGCGCGGCGACGATGTCGACCGGCTCGGCGTCCGACTCCTCGATGGTCTCGCGGTAGTACTTGCCGAGGCCGTCGTTCGTCACACCACGCTGGACGGTGACGCCCAGCGGCGGCACGTCGGCGATCTTGATGGTGTTGTTCTCCGAGGCGTTGATGGCCTCCGAGAGGTCGAAGCCGACCTTCTTGGCGTCGACGTCGAAAGCGGCGACGAACTCCAGGTCGGACACGTGGTAGTCACCGAACTGCACGTGCATCAGTCCGGGCACGGTGCTGCTCGGGTCAGCGTCGCGGTAGTAGTGCACGCCCTGGACCAGGGAAGATGCGCAGTTTCCGACGCCAACGATGGCGACGCGGATGGAGGACATCCTCGCTCCTTGCTGTCAGTGCCGGGGGCGCTGCGCGCCGACGGCTTCGTAGTTAGTGGTTGTCTTGCCCGTGACGGTTCTCGGGGCCGCTCGACGGCCGGGTGCGACGACGGTCGCGCTCGGTCGTGATCAGTCCGTCGAGCCAGCGAACCTCACGTTCGACCTGTTCCAGGCCGTGACGCTGCAGCTCAAGGGTGTATTCGTCCAGGCGCTCGCGAGTGCGGGCGGCGGACTCCTTGACCGACTCCAACCTCTCGGTGAGCCGGCTGCGCCGACCCTCGAGGATGCGGAGACGGGTCTCGGCGTCGGTCTGCGCGAAGAACGCGAACCGGACGTCGAAGCTCTCGTCCTCCCAGGCTGCCGGACCCGAGGTCGCGAGGACCGTCTGGAGACGCTCCTTGCCCTCGGCCGTGAGCTGGTACACGATGCGTGCCCGCTTGCCGGACAGCGCGTGGGGAGGGGTGGTGGGTGACTCGGTGCCGACGATGTGGCCGTGCGCGACCATCGCCTTGAGCGCCGGGTAGAGGGAACCGTAGGAGAAGGCGCGGAACGAACCGAGCAACAGGTTGAGCCGCTTGCGGAGCTCGTACCCGTGCAGCGGAGACTCGTTCAGGAGGCCGAGGATGGCGGTCTCCAGCACGTCGGAACGGCTGCGTGCCATGGCACCTCCTCCTCGGTCAGGCTGTCACCGCGGAGGGCGGATCGGGCTGCGTCATCTCCTCGATGTATCGAGTCGATACATCGACAGGCTAGGTGCAATCGGACCGCTGCGCAATGCGTCGGTGCATAGAGGTGTGTGTGTGACCGGTGCGTCCGGCCAGATGTGAAGGACTGGCGGAACTGCCGCGTGGCTGTGGCGAAACAATGCGATTCGTGCTGGCGAGGCCCTTGTCCTCACGGGGTGACGGCCTATTGTTCAGGGTGGTCCGATGCATGTCCCGCGTCCCCCGTCGTCCTCTCCTTGGGCGAAGCGCGGTCCGGTCCGGACCTGAAGTGACCCCCAGAGGAAGGTGAACCGTGGCGAGCTCCGCGAGGCAGACGAAGGGCACGGCGCGCACCGCCAGCACAGCGCGGACGGGCACCACGGCGCGCAAGCGTCGCTTCTTCAACTACCCCCGATCCCACGTCAAGAGCTTCCGTCGCTGGCTCCCGTCGTGGCGCGTGCTGCTCGGGACCTTCCTGACCGGCGTCGCGCTGGTCGCCGGCATCGTCATCGCCGCCTACGCCACCACGACGGTCCCCGAGGAAGCCGCCTACGCGAAGCAGCAGAAGACGACCGTCTACTACGCCGACGGCGTGACCGAGATCGGGACCTTCCAGGTCGAGAACCGCGTGATCGTCCCGTTCGACAGCCTGCCCGAGTACGTCGGGAACGCGGTCGTCGCGTCCGAGGACGCGACGTTCTGGGAGAACTCCGGGGTCGACATCAAGGGCATGGCCCGCGCCGCGCTGAACAACGTCACCGGGGGTCCGCGCCAGGGCGCGTCGACGATCACGCAGCAGTACGCGGAGCGCTACTACTCCGACGAGACCATCTCCAGCTACGCGGGCAAGTTCCGCGAGGCGATGCTCGCCCTGCGTCTGACGCAGAAGGAGGACAAGAAGGAGATCCTCGGGAACTACCTGAACACGATCTACTTCGGTCGTGGCGCGCACGGCATCGAGGCCGCGGCACAGGCGTACTTCGGCGTGCCGGCCGCCAACCTCACCCTCTCGCAGGCCGCGCTCATCTCGGCCGTCATCCCGAGCCCGAACAACTACGACCCCGCGGTCAACCCCGAGACCGCGGAGGCCAAGTGGAACCGCGTGATCCGGCGCATGGGTGAGCAGGGACTGATCACGCCGGAGGAGAAGGCCGCTGCCGCCTTCCCGGTCGACACGCTCCTGCCGAAGGCCACGGCCACCAACACGAAGGGCGGCCAGGCGGGCTACCTCCTGGACATGGTCCAGGACGAGTGGGCCAACTCGGGCCGCGACGCCGAGGACCTGTTCACCAAGGGCTACACGATCGTCACGACGATCGACAAGGCCATGCAGGACCTGGCGGTCGCGACCGCCGAGGGCACGATCCCGCGAGACGGCGAGCACCCGGCCAACGCGGGGCTGAGCCCGTCGATCGTCTCGATCGACTCGGCCGACGGTGCGGTCAAGGCCATCTACGGCGGGCCGGACTTCGTGACGAAGCCGTTCAACTCCGCGACGGACGGCATCGCGCAGGCCGGATCGACCTTCAAGCCGTTCACGCTCGTGGCGGCGCTCGAGCAGGGGATCGACCTGTCGGCGAGGTACGACGGCAACAACGACGTCGAGGTGCCCGGGTTCTACGAGAAGGGCAAGGGGGTCAAGAACTTCGACAACGGCACGTTCGGTGAGGTCGACCTCGTCAAGGCCACCGCGAACTCGATCAACTCGGTCTACGCGGCGCTCAACATGGAGGTCGGCCCCGAGGCCACGGTCGAAGCGGCCGTCAAGGCCGGGATCCCGGCCGACACCATGGACCTCAAGCCCGTCCCGTCGAACGTGCTCGGTACGGCCTCGGTCCACCCGATCGACCTCGCGCACGCCTACGCGACGTTCGCGGCGCAGGGCTTCGAGTCGACCCCGCACGTCGTGCAGTCCGTCAAGCTGCTCAGCAGCGGCGCCGAGATCTGGGAGCCCGCGGGCCGCAACGAGCGCGTCTTCGAGCCGGACACCATGGCAGCCGCGACCTACGCCATGACGCAGGTCGTCGAGGCCAAGGGCGCCTCGGGTGCGCCGGCCAAGGCGCTCAAGCGGCCCGTGGCGGGCAAGACCGGAACGTCGAACGACAACAAGTCGGCCTGGTTCACCGGGTACATCCCCCAGCTCGCGACCATCGTCGGCCTCTACCAGACCAACCCCGAGACGCAGGCGCAGGAGCAGATCGAGCCCTTCGGCGAGTACTACCGCAAGTCCATCACGGGTGGAACCTGGCCCGTGGACGCCTGGACGCAGTACATGGAGGGCGTCATCGCGCTCCCGCAGTACGCCGAGGTGCAGGAGTTCCCGCAGTACACGCCCAAGAAGCCGGTCCCGACCGAGACGCCGAGCGAGGTCCCCACGGAGATCCCGCCGGTCGACGAGCCCGAAGAGCCCGAGCAGCCTGAGACCCAGACAGCCATCCCGACCGACCTGGTCGGCAGGTCGAAGGCCGATGCTCGGGCGGCACTCGAGGCGCTGGGCTTCCGCGTGGCATTCACCGAGGAGTACTCGGCGGACGTCGCGAAGGACGTCGTCATCCGCGTGGGCAGCGCGGGGCAGCCCGCCGCGCCGGGGACGACCGTGGCGGTCGTCGTCTCGAAGGGGCAGGACCCGAACAACCTGCCGACCAACGAGGTCGTCGTGCCCGAGGTGACCGGCCAGGCGCAAGGCGCTGCCGAGGCGGTGATCCGACGTGCCAACCTGGTCTCCACCGTGCGCGAGGAGGAGAGCCAGCTGCCCAAGGGGCAGGTGATCCGGGTGGAGCCGGGGGCCGGCCAGAAGGTCCCACCGGGCAGCACGGTCACCCTCGTCGTCTCCAAGGGGCCGCCCCAGGGGTAGCACCCAGATTTCCCGACCCCGGCCCTGACCGGGTACCTTGGGATCTTGCTGTGTCTCGATCCGTGCTGCCATCAGTGCGGGGACGGCACAGCGACGCACAACCCTCCTGTCACGGAGAGACCGTGACCGCTGAGTCCGCAGGAGGTGGGTTAACCGCATGCGTCAGTACGAATTGATGATCATCCTCGACCCCGAGATCGAGGAGCGCACCGTTGCTCCGTCGCTCGACAAGTACCTGACGGTCATCAAGACCGACGGTGGCACTGTCGACAAGGTGGACATCTGGGGCCGTCGCCGCCTGTCCTTCGAGATCAACAAGAAGTCCGAGGGCATCTACGCCGTCGTCGACTTCACCTCGACGTCGGACACGGCCAAGGAGCTGGACCGTCAGCTCGGCCTCAACGAGGTCGTCCTGCGCACGAAGGTCCTGCGCACCGACGCTCGCTGATCACCCGCACTTTCTGACTTCCCTCGCGCCGTCCCGGTGCTCTGCGCGTCCTCATGGGCGCCGTCAGTGGCACGTGGTGGGATGTCCGCGGACGGGGGTCATCCCCTTCGAAGTTTCTTCGATACGCAACGAACAATGAGGAGCTGGCATGGCTGGTGAAACCGTCATCACGGTGGTCGGAAACCTGACCGGGGACCCGGAGCTTCGCTTCACCCCCGCAGGGGCTGCCGTCGCCAACTTCACCGTGGCGTCCACGCCGCGCACCTTCGACCGCCAGAGCAACGAGTGGAAGGACGGCGACACGCTGTTCATGCGCTGCTCGATCTGGCGCGAGGCCGCGGAGAACGTCGCCGAGTCCTTGACCAAGGGCATGCGCGTGGTTGTTCAGGGCCGTCTGGTCCAGCGTTCGTACGAGACCCGCGAGGGGGAGAAGCGCACGGTCGTCGAGCTGCAGGTGGAGGAGATCGGTCCTTCCCTGAAGTACGCCTCCGCGAAGGTCACCCGGGCCCAGCGCTCGGGCGGCGGCAACTTCGGTGGCGGCGGCGGTTTCGGCGGCGGCGGTGCTTCGAGCGGCGGTGGTTTCAGCGCTTCCGGCGGTGGCCAGCAGAACAACGACGACCCGTGGGCCACGGCTGGCCCCGCGTCGTCGGGTGGGTCCTCGTTCTCGGACGAGCCCCCCTTCTAGTCACCGCTCACCCCAGACAAACCCTTCCCGGCGGGGCAGGTGCCCGACGACGGCACCCACCCCGGCCGGGGATAGCACCTTGTGAAGGAGCAACACCATGGCGAAGCCAGTGGTGCGCAAGCCCAAGAAGAAGTCCAACCCCCTGAAGTCGGCGAAGATCGAGTCGGTCGACTACAAGGACACGACCCTGCTGCGGAAGTTCATCTCCGACCGCGGGAAGATCCGTGCCCGTCGCGTGACCGGCGTCTCCGTCCAGGAGCAGCGTCAGATCGCACGTGCCGTCAAGAACGCTCGCGAGATGGCGCTCCTGCCGTACTCGTCGTCCGCACGCTGATCGAGAGGGGATAGAACATGGCAAAGCTCATTCTGACCCACGAGGTCACCGGCCTGGGCGAGCCCGGCGACGTGGTCGAGGTCAAGGACGGGTACGCCCGTAACTTCCTCGTGCCCCGTGGCCTGGCGACCGGATGGTCCAAGGGTGCCGAGTCGCAGATCTCTGCGATCCGCAAGGCTCGTAAGGCTCGCGAGATCGCGACGCTCGACGAGGCCAAGGCGACGCGCGACTCGCTGCAGTCGAAGGCTGTCGTCGTGCAGGCCAAGGCGGGCCAGGGCGGCCGTCTGTTCGGTGCCGTCACCACCGGTGACATCGCCGAGGCCGTGAAGGCTGCCGGCGGCCCGTCCGTCGACAAGCGCAAGATCGAGATCGGCCAGCCGATCAAGTCGACCGGTTCGTACACGGTCACCATCCGCCTGCACGCCGAGGTCTCGGCGAACATCGCGGTCAACGTGGTGGCTGCCTGATCGACTGATCGCCCCTGTCCCGTGAGGGATGGATGGATCGGAGATCTCACCCGACGGCCCGGTCCCCTCTGCGGAGGGGGCCGGGCCGTCGGCGTTCCCTGGACCGGTCTGTCAGAACGTTCACGCCCCGGTGACCATCCACCGGTCGCTGCGCGCACGCAGCCCCGTGGTCAGCGCGCGCGCCGCCATGAAGACCCCCGCGAAGGCCGCCCACAACCACGCGAGGCCCGCGGCGCCGTCGGGCGCGAGAGCGCGGACCGCCAGCGCGAACGGCACGTACACGACGAACGTGACCATGCCCGCCCACGCGAGGTAGCGGCCGTCCCCGGCACCGATGAGCACGCCGTCCAGGACGAACACCCACCCCGCCATGGGCAGCAGCAGGCCGCACACGGCCATGCCGAGCGCGACGGCGGTGCGGACGTCCGGGTCGGACGTGAAGAACAGCGCGAACCACCAGCCGCCCACGGCCATGACGAGGCCCAGCAGCGCGCCCGCCGCGACGCCCCACTGGAGCGTTCGGCGCAGCACCGAACGGACGTGCGACCGGTCACCCGCGCCCAGGCCGTGGCCCACGAGGGCCTGCGCGGCGATCGCGAGGGCGTCGAGCGCGAACGCCGCGAGCCCCCACACCGACGCGACCACCTGGTAGCCCGCGAGCGTGACCTCCCCGAGCCCGGTCGCGACGAAGACCGTCAGGAGGATCGCGAGGCGCAGCGAGAGCGTGCGCACGAACAGCGGCGCGCCCGCGCGCGCGTTGGACCAGATGCCGCCCGCGGCGGGGCGCAGGGACGCGCCCTCGCGCCGGGCACCGCGCACGACGACGACGCCGAGCACCGCGCCCATGGTGAGCTGCGCGACGGCCGTCCCGATGCCCGAGCCCGCGATGCCGAGGCCCACGCCGTACACGAGGACGACGTTGAGGACGGCGTTGAACGTCGCGCCGCCCGCGGCGACGTAGAGGGGAGTACGGGTGTCCTGCAGGCCGCGCAGCACGCCCGTGGACGCCAGGACGACGAGCATGCCGGGCAGGCCCAGGCCCGACCAGCGCAGGTACACCAGCGCATGCTCGGCCACCTCGCCCGTGCCACCCATCGCGCCGATCGCCCAGCCGCCCCCGATCCACAGGGTCGCCGCGAGGACCAGGCCCAGGCCGAGCGCGAGCCACATGCCGTCGATCCCCGACTGGAGGGCTTCGCGCCGGTGGCCCGCGCCGATGCGCCGGGCCACGGCCGCGGTGGTCGCGTACGCGAGGAAGACGCACAGTCCCACGAGGGTCAGCAGGACCGTGGAGGCCAGGGAGAGCCCGGCCAGCTCGGCGGTCCCCAGGTGCCCGACGACGGCGCTGTCCACGAGCACGAAGATCGGCTCCGCGACGAGCGCCCCCAGGGCGGGCACCGCGAGGGCCAGGATCTGCTTGTCGATGAGGCGACGGCTCGGCGGAGCGTCCCCTGTGGACGACGGCGGCCGGTGCGAAGCGCCGTCGGTGACCGGGGAGCGGTCCTCGGGTGAACGGGGTGAACGACCGGCGTCGGAGGGCTGACCGGGAGCTGGCTGGCGTGCGTGCGGCGTGTCGCCGGAATTTCTTTCGTCCACACCCCTGAGCCTAGTGAACAGGCTGCTCATGGGCGTGTACAGGGGACAACTCGTCAGTTGTCCACATGGTTGTCCACATGGCTGTGAACAGGCTGGCGGGGTCTGTCCACAGGCTGTCCACACCTCTGTGAACAGGGTCGTTTGCGGGGGATGGAAGCGCGATCTACTGTCGCTGAGTCGTGCATGCTCGGGCCTACGGACGGTCGACGGTGCAGCACCACACGACACCCCTCGACGACGCGGGCTCAAGACGTGTCGGTGGGCCGGAGTAGAACAGATGTGCGACGCAGGACGATACCCGGCCATGCCGGGGGAGTGAGGGGCCCGCATGTCGATCGACGAGCTCGAGTCGAGCTTCGGACCACCCGCAGGCAGCGGCGGTCCCGGGTTCGACCGCACCCCGCCGCAGGACATCGCGGCCGAGCAGAGCGTCCTCGGCGGCATGCTCCTGTCCAAGGACGCCATCGCGGACGTGATCGAGCAGATCCGTGGCACCGACTTCTACAAGCCGGCGCACGAGTCGATCTACGACGTCATCATCGACCTCTACGGGCGCGGCGAGCCCGCCGACGCCATCACGGTCGTCGCCGAGCTGACGCGCCGCGGCGAGCTGGGCCGGATCGGTGGCGCGCCCTACATCCACGACCTCATGGCCATGGTCCCCACCGCCGCGAACGCGGGCTACTACGCACGCATCGTGCGCGAGCGTGCGGTGCTGCGCCGCCTCGTCGAGGCCGGGACGCGCATCGTGCAGCTCGGGTACGCGACCGACGGCGGCGACGTCGACGACGTCGTGAACAACGCGCAGGCCGAGGTCTACGCGGTCACCGAGCGGCGCACGGCCGAGGACTATATCGTCCTGGGCGAGGTCATCGGCGGGACCGTCGACGAGATCGAGGCCGCCGGGCACCGCGGCGAGGGCATGGTCGGGGTGCCGACGGGCTTCGCCGACCTCGACCGGCTGACCAACGGGCTGCACCCCGGGCAGATGATCGTGATCGCGGCACGCCCGGCGATCGGCAAGTCGACGCTGGGAATCGACATTGTTAGGAGTGCTTCCATAAAGCACAACATGACGTCCGTCGTGTTCTCGCTCGAGATGAGCCGCAACGAGATCACGATGCGTCTGCTGGCTGCCGAGGCGCGCATCCACCTGCAGAAGATGCGCAACGGCTCCATGGGGGAGGACGACTGGCAGAAGCTCGCCGGCACCATGGGCAAGATCTCCGAGGCGCCGCTCTTCATCGACGACTCGCCCAACATGTCGCTCATGGAGATCCGCGCCAAGTGCCGTCGGCTCAAGCAGAAGCACGACCTCAAGCTCGTCGTGATCGACTACCTCCAGCTCATGACGTCCGGCAAGCGCGTCGAGTCCCGCCAGCAGGAGGTCTCCGAGTTCTCCCGTGCGCTCAAGCTCCTCGCGAAGGAGCTCGAGGTCCCGGTCATCGCGATCTCGCAGCTGAACCGTGGCGCTGAGCAGCGCACGGACAAGAAGCCCGCTATGTCGGATTTGCGTGAATCTGGGTCAATTGAGCAGGACGCCGACATGGTCATCCTGCTCCACCGCGAGGACGCGTACGAGAAGGAGTCTCCGCGAGCCGGCGAGGCCGACCTGATCGTGGCCAAGCACCGAAACGGCCCGACCGACACGATCACCGTCGCGTTCCAGGGGCACTATGCGCGGTTCGTGGACATGCAGGTCTGACCCACTTGTCGAGACAGCCTAGATTGCACGATCCTCCACCTATGCTGCATGGCTAACGCTTTGCAACGTGTTGACCAGTTGGACGCGCACCCCGGAACAACCGTTGTCGCGGCGCTGGCAGGAAGTCGGGACAGCAGATCACCGTACGGGTCGGCTGAGGACGTGAGACCCGCTCTGGGTGCTGAGGATCGCATCCGGGCCGCCTACCGAGCTTGGGTGATGATCGCGGAAGGCGAGTCCAAGGAGACCGCGCGGGCTTGGTTCCTCGGTAAGAACCCGGTCCTTGGCGGCCAGTCTCCGATCCTCGCTCTTCGCGACGGGTACGCAGGAGATGTCATGGCGGCTGCCGCAGCCTTCTTCACGGCTCATGGAGCCAGTGACCGATTGGGCCTAAGGGTCATCTTCCTTTTGTACGCAACTGATTAGCGTTGCAGGCGCCGTCGGATCGATCCACCGCATCACGCGGGCCGAAGCAACCACAGTGTCGGCTCGCACCAGGAGCGCATTTCACCCGTCGCGCAGTGCAAATCGGACACCGAGGGTACCGGTCGGCACTACTGTGTTGCCATGTCCGTGGCAGATGACGCGTCCCGACTCCCTGCTGAGCAGCGCGCTCGGGTGCTTGTTGACGCTCAGCTTCAGGCCGCCGGGTGGCTCGTCCAGGACAGCAAAGCCTTGAACCTGTTCGCTGGACTTGGCATCGCTGTGCGCGAGGTCGTCATGGCCCAGGGGCATGGCCGGGTGGACTACCTGTTGTACGTCGACAAGAAAGTCGTCGGCGTCATCGAGGCCAAGCCCATGGGCACGGCTCTGTCGGGTGTCGAGTGGCAGTCAGCGATGTACGCGACCGGTCTGCCCGAGGCGCACCGCAAGCGCGCTGTGGTGGTGCAGGATCGCCTGCCGTTCGTGTTCGAGGCGTCCGGATCCGAGACTCATTTCACCAACGGGCACGACCCGGACCCGCGGGCCGGGAAGATCTTCAACTTTCCCAAGCCATCCACGGTCGCCCGCGTGCTGCGACGCCGACGCAGACCCCGAGCATCCGACGTGGCGGGCCAAGGTCCAGGCCCTGCCGGAACTCGACGAGGCACCGTTGCGGCCCGCGCAGATCATGGCGATCACGGGCACCGAGCAGTCCCTGGCGCAGCAGCGGTTCGACCGCTCGTTGATCCAGATGGCGACCGGCGCCGGGAAGACGCGACCGGCCAGACATCACCGGGTAGCCGACTCCGTCTACACGACAGATCAACGTCATCCTCGCCCAGCTGTTCGGCCAGCTCGCCCACGAAGAGCCTCCACATGGAAGCCTCCACATGACCAGCGGCCGTAGGTCCAGGAACAAGCGAAAGAGTGCCGGCGGACACAGCGCGCTTGCCGACCACAAGCGCAAGGGCAAGAAGTTCACTGCGCCGATGAACAGTATCGGTACACCGATTACGAGCATCCCGTGGCTCCGTGATGTCTACCCGAATCTGATTTGGATGTGTGCCGTACTACACAACCACGGCATCGACCAGGGCACAGGCGTCATTACCGGCACCCTTGACAGACTCCAAGACTTCTTCGACTCGAACGGGGTCGAGGTGGACCGGACGGGCGATGAGGTAAGGAGCGTCGGTCCCGTGCTAGACGGCACCCTGCAGTCATTTGACGCGATACCCCAGGCGAGCCGCACCGCTGCAATCGATGCCCTCAAAATAGGCGGCCTCTACGAAGAGGCCTTCCCCTGGCCGTTTGCCCGAGCCATGGCCAACTACCAAGACCTTCCTGGTGCTTGGATCCTCGACGGGTGGCGCGGACATGAAGAGCCCGTCTCGCGCGAACCGCCCGAGGAGTTCCTACGGCGCACGACCATCGCAGCCTGGCATGGCCAGAACGACGTAGCCACACGGGCCAAGGTGCTCTATACCCGCGCGTTCATGCAAGCGGGAAAGGTCTCGTTCGGTGAGAATGTCACCTTCCTCCACATGTTGACGAGGTACCCCAATGAGCTCACCCGTGACGAGTGCCGGCAGGTCGAGGCATCGATGCGCGCCATGTTCGGTGTCCTGTGGGGCAGCACCGGGACAAACGGCTACTCGGCTGACATCCAGTGCTGGGCCGTATCGTTCTGGCGCAGCAACTGGCGGCTCTATGCATGCCAAAAGGAAACTGAAGCTGCGGATGAGCCCGCCGACGCCCGGATCGGTGAGGAAGGTCCAGCCACAGACGAGTCCGAGAACCCTGAGGCTGGCTGGCGAGTTGCACAGCGCGCCTGGGCAGAACGGCTGGGAGAAATCCATCAGCGATTCCTGGACGCGCATCAAGCAGCCGACCCCGATCTTTACATTCCGGACCGAAACGAGGTCCTCACGGGAATCGCTCACCGACATCTACGCGCCACGGAGTTGATGATACAATTCCCCGGGCTTTGGTCCGCCGAACATGGCGCGTCGATTGTTCGCAGCCTCATCGAGGGGCGAATTATTCAGAAGTGGCTCGTCCACAAGGATGATCCCGATTTGTTTACGAAGTTCAAAGACTACGGTCGCGGTCACCTCAAACTTCAGGTACTGCACCTACGGGAATTTCGGGACAATCTACCGGCGCCAGTCGACGGACTCGACGAGACTATCAAGTCAATGGAAGGCCTTCTTGAGCGTGATCTAATGGAGGAGTTCCAGGATATCAGCGTGGAGGGGAACTTTGCTGGAACTGATGTGAGGAGCATGGCCTATGCCATAGGGCTCGAAGACGAGTACAGGCTCGTTTTCGCACCTATGAGCGCTAACGTCCACAGCGAGTGGATCACGCTGGAGCAGTATGCACTTGTGCCGTGTCGCAACCCCCTGCATCGCGGACACCGAGTTCCGAACCCGGAGGTCCGCGTCCTGCTCGGACCAGAGGTAGTCGACGTGGCTCTCTCCACCCTCGATGCTCTAGTCGGGGACTACGTGGACGCGATCGGCACTGGCAAGCGCGAAACCTAGCTCTGCCACTCCTCTCACTGCTGGGAGGCAGGGAGTGTGCCCACGGGTGCCGGCGGTCCCTCCCGGGCACAGCATTCGACCTCCAGTGCGATGTCGGACCCGTGCTGAAGGATGGTCACAGCGTCACGTCGAAAGGGGCTCACCATGGATCCGTTCTCTCTGCTGGTCGCGGCCGCGCCCGGGGCCGCCAAGGGCGTCGGCAGCGTCGTGGGGAAGCAGGTCGCGAAGTACCTCGGGAAACGCACTCAGCGCATCCGAGTCGCACGTGCGGTATCCAAACTGGCCGCAAATGAGGGCATCGCCGTCAGCCGGCGGCAGTTGAACGAGTGGCTGAAGGCTGACGACGTACGCCTCGGCATCGCAGCCGGAGACCGAGACTCTCTCCGTGATTGTGCGCACCGGCTGACGTTCGCGACCGTGCCGGCCGGCGCGAACCTCGACCACGCAGCCGCTCGGGTTCTCCAGCTGGTGCTCGACGAGTCGCTGCGGCGAATGTCGCCCGGGGACGCTGAGGTGGTGTCGACGCGTCGCGTCGAGCACGCGATCCACGGCCTCGAGGAGCGCACCCTGCTTGCCTCGGGCGGCGACCAGACCGCCTTCCGGCTCGCACTCGGCAAACTCCATCCCTGGCGGGCGACCGAAGCTGGGGAGCTCGCAGAACGCTGGACCGGTCTTCGGACGCTGGTCATTACGCTGGTCGGCAGCCGGGAGCGACGGTCGCTACTGCAGCACTGGAGCGCCGAACCGCCGCACGGCCTAGCCGATGCACCTGCGGAGGTGTGGTGCTGGTTCGCCTGTGTCGCAGCCGACTACGGGGCCAGTGAAGCAGCGGTCACCCTAATTGCCCGGGGCGTCGAGCACGGAGCTGACCCGTCCTACTGGTGGGCGCGAGCCGGCCTGGTTGTCGGCACCGGCACGCCGGAAGACACCGCTCGAGCGCAGGCGCTGTGGAGAAGGTCGGTGCCGAAACATCCGTTTGCGGCCGCCGGTGCGGCAATCGCCGTAGAGGACTACGTAACCGCAGGAGTAGTGCTCGATGACTGGAAGCCCGAGACGCCCAACGATCGCTCGATCAAGGCGATCCTGCAGATGGCCGCTGCGGCTGGGCGGGAAGACCTGAACCGAGCGATCGCGATCGGCCTCGAGGGGGCGAAAACGCATCCTGAAGGAAGTGGCAACGTCCTGCGCACGGCGGAAGCCCTGCTGACTCGCGGTCACCATGGGCCGAGCGACCACCCGCTGGATGACTTCGCACGTGCCTACGAGTTGGCCATCGCGGCGCGAGACTCCCGACGCAGTTGGCTCGGTGACAGCGTTGCACCGATCTTGACCGCTGTGAAGGCCTCCGCGCTGGCCACCGACATCGACGGTGCCTGGAGGCTTACCCAGGAAGCACCTGAAGGCACTGCACTTGCGCACGAGGCCCGTGACAACCGGCTTCGTCGAGAGTCTGCAATCCTCGCCGCGACCATGGGCCGCCTCGAGCCCGCCCAGATCATCGCCCGAGCGCTCGGAGACCCGTTCGTTACCCACACCGTCGAGGGCTGGGCAGCGCTTATTGACGACGACCCCGAGCGGGCTGAGGCAGCGTGGCTGAACGCATGGGCCAGCGCTCCTGACGACTCGGCACGGCTACAGACTGCCTCGTCGTTGGCGCCACTCGGGCGGAGTCTGCCAGACCTCGACTCGCTGCCGGAGGGCAACAGCCAAGCGATTCAAAGGATCCGTACGGTTCACGAGGTCATGAGCGCCCCGGACTCCGACATGTCCCTGCTGCGGGCTCGAGCCTCGAGTTCTGAAGAACTGACCGTTGTTCTATCCGAGCGCCTCGCCGCCCAGGACAAGTTGGTCGACGCCGCCGGAGTGCTCGAAGCCGGTGCAAATCGCTGGAACCACGCCCTGATGATGAAGATGGCCGCGTCGCGGTACATGGTGGCCGGCTCCTACCAGAAGGCGCACGACGCTGCTGCGGCCGCTCTGTCCATGGGCGGCCAGGCGTGGGCTGGCCGACTCGAGTGCTTGTCCATCCAATTCGACGCCCTCGAGTCCCTCGGCGAGTTCCAACGTTCGCTACCGCTCGCCCGAGAGATGGCCGTCATGGCTCCGGCGAACCTTACGATCCGTTGGGCCTTGGTCCACAGCCTGGTCCGCGCCGGAGGGATTCCCGAAGCCTGGGCAGCGCTGACCTACAACGGGAGGGCCGCAGAGCCCCGCGACGTCGGAGATGCCCGGACCTGGATCGGGCTCGCCGCCGAGTGCGACGACAGCGTCGAGTTCGTCCAGCGTTCGCTGGAGATGATGAGCAGATGGAAGGACGAGCCCGACCTGGCCGGCGTCTTCCTCTTCCAGATCTACTCAGGACTCCGGCGCCACGAACGCAAGATCGCCGAGGCCGACATCGCTGAGCTTCACAAGGCAACCAACGAGTTCACGGAAGCGCATCCCGACAACACAGTCTTCAGGAAGGTCACCCTCGACGAGAACGACCTCCTGGGATCGCTCACCGATCTCCTGAAAGAGAGTGCGACTGAACACCCGGCGCTGAAGGACATCCGCGAGCGCGCCGAACGCGGCGAGCTGCCCCTGGGATTCCTTTCCGAGTGCTACCGCCGCCCCTACGTCGAAGCCTCCATCAAGCGCGGCGCCGGGCTGGTCTTTAGCCACCACCCGCCGACCGCGAACGCCGCAGCTGCAGCAGCCGCTCTCGGCACCAGTGTCGTCATCGACGGCACCGCCGCCGTGACCCTCAGCCTCCTGGAACCGGGCATCGTCGACCAGCTCCTCGGCTCTTTCCTGACCATCGAGACCACCGACTCGGCCTACCGAGACGCACTTGCCTCGCAGCAAGGCCTCAACATGCTCTCGACCACGACACTCGGATGGGACGCGGAGAATCAGCGCCCGCTCCTGACCGAGACCGACGAGGCGGAGGCGGAAGCCCTTTCACAGAGAGCAGACCGCGTCATTGAGTTGCTCTCCAGGTCAGTGCGCCGAGGCTGGCCCGGCCTCAAACGGTTCGCAGAGTTCGCCGGTGAAGGTACCTGGCTCAGTGCCCTCGACTTCGCCCTCTCCGAAGAGCGGGCATTCTGGTGCGACGACCGCTCCCTGCGCCAAATCGCAGCATCCGAAGGAGCTCAGACCTTCGGAACCGTCGACCTCGTCGCTGCGCTGGTCGCTGCCGGCAAGATCACACCGGATGTCGCCGCGGCCGTGCACGCCACCCTGATCACCGGGTTCCATGTCGACATCGACTTCGACCCTGCCGTCATGGAACTCGCCGCCGAGATCGACGGCTGGCAGCCAAGAGGTGCAGCGCTTGCACTCTCCCGCGCCCACTCCTGGCGCGTACCGGCCGACTGCCTGCGCTTCGCCACCGACGCGATGGGACGCGTTGCGACCGACTCGCCAGCAGCACTCGCCAGCTGGACCTGGGCAGCGGCCGTCGGGCTGGTCCGCATCACCGACGGCAACATCGAGGGCGCCTCGGAGAACATCCGCAAACTCCTGAGCTACCTGACCGCACAGCCCTGGCTTCGGCCTGACACCCTCGTGTTCGTCATGCAGGGTATCCGCGCGGCTACGACCGAGCTGCCCGGTACGACCGACCCGCTGCGGGCTGTCATCGAGCGGATCTTCGTCGTCATCAGCGAGAAGCACGGCGCATCGCAAGCAGCCGAGATTGTCCTGATGCTCGTCGCCAATCTCGACGAGTCGGACCGCCTCACAGCAGCCGAGGCCATCCTCACGTCGGGCGACCTGGGGCCAGTACTCGCGCAGATCTCCTCCACCTCTCGAGACGCACAGAGCCGAGGACACCGGTGATGGCTTGCTGGAACGTAGGACGACCCTGTGATCCCGCGCGTCGGTGATGAGCGCTTCGACGCTCGTACTCGCTTGTGCGATCGACATCTTGATCTGAACACTCGCCCGCGGACCGGCGGCCGTGCATCGAGACCGGGCGGTACGGGTCGCCCAACACGGACCTCAACCGCAAGGAGCTGACGATGCGCCTGACCGCCCAAGTAATCCAGCAGCTGCTCGACCAGAACAGCGGCTACACGGACTCGACGTTGTACAGCGGCCGGAACAGCAGCGAGGAGCGCTACTACGAGATCCGTGGCGGCGAACTGCACGTGCGCTCTGTTGGCAAGACGTCGTGGGCAGACAGCCGGTACGAGAACGAGTTTGTCGCCGATACTGAACAGACGAGGCGGTTCCTGCGCGATCGCCTTCTCGTGCTGGACACGACCGGATTGGACTGAGCGCGCCGCCCCGGTTCCGCTACGGCAGGCGTGCGGCGTCGCGCCGGTACATGACCGCGTGCTCGAGCAGGTATCTCGTGACGGGTTCAGTGGAGACTCGGAACTGACGCGTCGACGGCAGTCGGCGCGGGGTTGTGACGGTAGTAGCGCGGCCGCGTCAGACTCGAGGTCACCGCTAGACATAGTGCGATCCTGGCCGGCTCTAGCAGGTAGGTCAATACTGTGCGGCAGCGGCACGGTTGGGGTTCGCCCAAGCGCGCAGCTGCCTCCGTTGACCGGTACGGGAACCCCTTATCGAGGGCCAAGACAGACCTATTTCGGCCGCCAAGGCGAAGGCCGCACTCGGAGCCGTCGCTCGCTGGAATGCCGACATTGACAAGATCTGGAGTGCGTGCGCGACCTAGTCGTGCTGCCAAATGATGATGTGCCCTCTGCTGTCCCTCCGAGACTTCTTGATGACGCTCGCATCCTTGAGGCGTTCGATGATGCTCGCGTGCGCATCGTCGTCGGGCACTTGTACCTTGCGGCCGTCACGTTCGCACAGCTCTGCGTACGACCCGCCGAGAGCGCGTAGGTGCGGGACTAGCGTGTCGCCCGCGAGGTCCGACCTGTGGAGGAGGCGAACCATCAGGGAGGCAGGGATGCCGCCCTCCAGGAGCCCGAGCTGCGCTCCGTCGAGCGTTAGCCCATGGCTCAGGCAGTACTCAGCGACTGCGACACAAGCGTCGCCCGTGGCGCCGACAAGATATTCGCCCAAGTTGGCGACGACGGTGCTCTTGATCGTGTCATCGACCTCGTCGTCGTTCATCAGAGCGGCGATACGCTCTTCGGTCACCACGGCCGGTGACATGAAGGTCGCGAACTGGGCGGAGACCGCGACGGCTGAGGCGAAGGCGACAGGGTCGGAGGTGACGGACGGGGCGAACGTCGCCGCGGTGTCCTCGACGAGGCCATACTCGAGCAGCAATCTCAGCATGGTTGTGGGTTCATCCAGGATTTCCTCAGCGGTCAGGTGCCGGGCGAACGGTGCATCCGACACGAGGGCGACCCGCGTCGCCGGGTCCGGAATGGCTTGGCGCGCCTTGATGATGGCGACCACCACGGTCGTAGATGTGGCGGACGTGTCCCAATCGACGACCGGTCCCGATGTCTCCAGCAGAGTCGCCAGCGGAGCGTCGACAGGCTGGTCTTCGAGGTAGGCGCTTAGGTTGGCGACGCTCGGGGTAAAGCGTCCGTGCTTGGCCAGGTGGGGCCACGTGCTCGGCGGCGCCTCCGTCACGTCTTCGAGTACGCATTCCTGGTTGGCGCGCGCCACTACCGATTCGATGAGCGCAGCCTCGTGGTCACCCACCGAGTGCAGGACATCGGCGAACGCCTCGGGGTCGTCGACGGTCGGCATCGTCCCGATCGCGTCCAGGTAGTCGTCCAGGTGGTCCAAGACGGTCGCGTGCACGACGGGTTCTTCGGCAGCGAGCTGGTCCAGGCTCAGCGACGCCAGCCCTGTGGGCCGGGCGCTGCTCGAGGTGGCACGGGCGAGGTTCGACGCGGTGATCGGGTAGGAACCCGCCTTCTTGATCGGGGCCAGTGCCGCGTCTGCGACCGGTCCGAGGTCATCGAAGACGGCACCGGTTTCCAGCGCGAGCTGGCCGGCGCGCGTGCTCGCCGTGGTGCCGCAGATGGAGGCCAGCTCGGTGTAGTTGTCCTCGACGAACCGTCGCGCGCTGGGACCGAGGCTGTAGGCGAGGTCGTCGCTCCACGATGTGAGTACCGCGTCGACCATGTCGCGTTGGCGGGCGAGGTCGACATGTGCGTCCTCGGTCAGGTAAGCCATGATGTCGGGCCAAATTGGGGCGAGGGTCTCGACGAACGCGCCGGGGTGCTCTCCGTGCTCGGTGTAGGCGGCGAGCAGCTGAACTTCCTCCGTTCCCATCCGCGGGATGTTCGCGATCACTGCGCGGGCCCGGTGCGGGTCTGAGGCGAGCAGATGGTCGAGCAGCGTGACGTTGTAGGCGCCGACGTCCTCGAGCGCGTTCGGTCGGTCGTTCAGCACGGCTTTGACGTCGGCACCGGTCAGCGTGTACATCAGGTCTGGGACGCCCCGGTCGATGTTCCGCTGGACGAACCTCATTGCGTTGCGCGAGATCTGCTCGGCGTAGAACGGGGCGATGTCAAGGCTGAAGTACTCATCCAGGTAGCCGTGCTTTACCAGGTCGGCGGCGAGGTCCGACCCGAGGATGCGTCTGGTCGCCTGTGCGAAGGTCTCTCCTGACCTGGTCGGTGTGCGCGGCTCCCGGCAAAGCCGTTCCCAGGTCGCGCCAGTGAGCATGGTGACGGTCCGTTCGAGGGTCTTGAGCTCGCGCTCCATCTGGGGCCGCGCCTCCGCCTCCCAGCGCTCGGTGGTCAGAGGCTCGTCCAGCAACTGCCCCACGAGTTGTGGTGTCAGCGGCCACGACGATCCGTTGGACACGGCCATCGACGCGTTGCTTTGTCCTGCGGCGAGATCGCGCCAGAAATCCGTCGACGTGAGGAGCTCCCGCGGCGCAGTACGGCCGTACGGCGGCACGGTGATCTGCGCGCTGAGTTCGCGCAGAATCAGGTGCAGTCTGTTCCCGAGCGCCTCGCTGCGGTGCACCGCGGCATCTTGGTTTTCGACCGCGGTGCGCAGCTCCTGGATGCGCTTCGTCCGCTCCTCGACGTTGTAGGTCACCAGGTCTCGGCCGAGCCGGTAGAGATCGTCGAGGTTGCTGGTGCCGAACCGGATCCTCTCGAAGTCCTGCAGGTGGACGTTCTTATAGACGACGACGGCTAGCAGGCCGTTCGCGTCGAGGTCGGGAACGGCGCGCGGCCCGTCGATGAGGTGGTGGTGGAACACCTTGAACTCGTTGCGGACGTTGGTCACGAGCCGCATGTCGGCGATGTGCCGGGCCACAATGTCCAGCAGACGGTCGCTGACGCCGTACCCGTCCTTCCGGAAAGCCTTCGTCATGACGTCCCGTGCGTTCTCCCGGGTGATGAACGGGACGAGCGGGATGACGATGTCAAAAAACTTGGTCCGGTTCGCTCTCTGGACGTCCTGCCTGGCGACGTCTGACTGCCTGTTCGTCGGGCTGTTGTTGTCCTCGGGGTTGGCATCACTGCTACTCGTAGGCTCCAGGAGGTCGTCCTCGAGTTTCTGGAACAGCGAGTCGCGCATCGCATACACGAACCGCACCGGCCTGGCGGCCAACTGCGGCGCCGAGTTGAGCAGGGTGTTCAGGGAACGCAGCGTCTCGAAAATGCCTGTGTCGTCGAACCTGTCGATGTCTTCGAAGACCACGAGGTTGTACTCGGTGACCTCGAAGAAGTAGACGATCTCGTCGAGGTACTCGTCGAAGTAGGTAGTGGGCGTCGTCCGCGACAGCTTGATGTTCGCCGGGCCGGCAACCACCTGGTCGACGGACACGCGGCCGCGCATCAGTCGTCGGACGACGTAGGTGACGGCGCCGATGAGGAGGAACGTGACGACGAACGCAATCGTTGGGTTGGGGAACCCGTGCGTGACCTGCGAGGCGATGCTCCACCCGAACGTCACGGCCATGGCTCCCATGGCCCCGACGAGCATAGCCAGCAGCAGGCCGTCTCTCCAGCGCCCGCGCGAGGTTCGGTCGAAGCGAGAGCGCGGCGCCTTCGCAGGCTCGACCGTATAGAGAATCTGCTTGACGACCTCCTTCTGGATCTGGTTCGTCAGGTCCACGTCCGGGTCCAGGCCCATGCTCGACAGCGAGACGTTCAGTGTCTTGTGCTTCTGGGTCTTCGCGAGCTCGACGAGGACGCTGCTCTTGCCGGTGCCGTAGGCACCTGTCAGCGCGACGTTTCGGACCTCCGCCCGGTCAAGCGCGACACCGAGGAGGTCGAGGTAGATCTCGTGGTGCTCTGGCTCGTACCTCGGGGTCAAAAGGTCAAGCTCGAACGGGAGCGGTCGAGCCGTGTCGAGGTCGCGTTCTCGCTGGGGCATGCAGTGATGCTATTCGGCTGTGTCTACAACTCCTCGGGCGGCGCGCACGCTGCCGTTGGTTGTGGCCGGCGACTCAAGCACGACGAGCTACAGTTGAAACAGCTGACAGCCGGTGTCGTGGCGCAGCGCACCCCTTGACCTGACGATCACGTGACTGCTGACTCAGGCTCGAAGGCGCATTGCGCCTGACCGGTGGTGAATGCACGCAACATCGCACCCCAGTCCTTGCAGGTGGGCTGGGATTGTCGTCAATGTTTGGGAGCACGAAGATCCGACTGAGGCTGCCGGCTGCTTGTCTGCGGTGGTCTGGCAGCGCGGGCGGTGGCAGTCTTCGGCCCGCCTCCAACGTTGATTGGGCATCCGAAGCAACCGAGATGGAGCCTGAGCAAGGAGCGCGGCAAGCGGGTCGGAAGTACGTCCAGTCTGGCCTCTGGATCACCTTAGTTCGGATACTCGGCCGGGATCTCTGCTCGCTCGGCGAGCGCCGTGCGCGCCGCGGCGCGCACGGTAGCTGATCGGTGCGAGAGGAGCTCTGCGGCAAGTTGTCGCGTGGGTTCGCTCGGTTCGTCTGACCACTGGCCCACGATGTACCGGGCGATCAAGGTGCCTTCGTCGGCAAGAAGCCCGCGGATCGCGTCGAGTCCGGGCACCAGTGCGACGTCGTTCTCGACCCAGCGGCTCAACGCGGCCGCAGCAGTGGCCCGTGTCCGGGGGACGATGTCTCCCGCGAGTACCGTAAGGGCGCTCAGGTCGGCTGGGTCGGCGCGCCGCGCGAGGTTATGGATCAGGCCCCGGCGTACGGCGCCATCTTGATTAGCAATCCAGCGCGAACTCAGAAGTGCGCCGGGTCGCAGCGAATCTAGGGCGGCCACTGCGGCAGGAGCGACGTCTCGATCGAACAGAGGCAGCCGAACACGTCGGCGCTTCACCAGGTCGTCGAGTGCCTCGCAGATCTCGGTCCGTGCCGATTCGGCAATCCGCTCACTACACCACTGAATGGTCACGAGAGTGGCTTCGAGCATCGGAGAGCTGGCGCGTGGCTCACGCAGTAGTTCGAGGATCGGTGACCAGTCGCCCTGGTCCGGAAACTGCGTATTGAGCAGCACGAGTACCCGGCCTGCGTCGATGCCCGTGCCCCTGGTATACATGCCTGAGCGGACTTGAGTTAGGCGGTCGCCGATCGCTGCGGCCGCCGCGGTGATCAAGGGAGCGGCGGTGTCGGCAGGTACGTTGGCGATGGGGCCGACCCAGGTCAACGCCTTGAGGTCACCAGCGCGAAGACGGCTCGCGTTCTTACTGCGAGTTGCTGGATCGCGACGCACCCGAAGCGGCATCAGGGCGTCGACGAACTCCCAGTTATCGCCAGAGCGCGCGAGGAGCGTTGCGGCGTCGTCGTCATCCCACTCTTCAACCGGGATCGCGGCGAGCACGGCTGCCCACTCGTGCGCGGAGCCCTGATCGACCAAGGCGGGGCACGAGACGATCCGAGCACGGATCTGTGCACGGATCGTGGGGGAGACGACGTCGATGAGCTCTCTCAGGAGCTCTGCTTGCTTGTACTCGACGATGAACGAGGGACGGACGCGTTCGATCCATGTCGCGAGGTCGGCATCGGCCGAGAGGGCCCAGCGAGCCGCGGCGTCGGCCGCGGACGAGGTGAGGACATCGGCGCCGCGGGCGAGGAGCTCGATTGCGGACCGCGCGTCGGTGTGAGTGACGTCCGCGAGGTTTAGGGTATCGGCGGCGATTGTGATGGCGTCCGCAGGTCCCGCTTCAAGAAGATGGGAGATGGCACGCTTGACCGCTTTGGTATCGCCGGCGCGGACCAGGTCGGTCAGGCACTGCGCGGCATGGTCGGTGTCGCGGGTGCCGTCCATGAGGTCCGCTCGCGCGATCAGAGAGGTGGTGTGGCACCACGCGTCATGGTGTGCCGTGAAGCCTGCGGTTAGCGATGCGCCGCGGAGGCGGTGAGTACCGGTGTCCCGTGAGAATCGAACTTCGCCGTCGTCCTGCCAGCGGCGAAACGAGTCGTCGAAGATCGAGCCCAGCCCCCAGGACATCATTTGCGCACGCCACCAGGACGCCTCGTTGTCGCCGGCGCTGATTGTCGATCCCACGTCGCCCTTGTAGAGGTCGGACGCGCGAAAGACTAGGGCCGCGGCACTGCCCGCGATCGCGGCGGCGGTGACGTCCTCCGGCCACTGGGCGGGCAGTGCGTAGGTTCCGACGGCGGCCTCGATGGCCCGGGACGGGTCGCCGACCTCGGCGAGGCTGCGGGCACGGTGGACCATCAACCAGGCGTGGTCGATCGGCCCGTACTCATCGGAGGTTAGCGTGTCGTCCAGAGCCGCGAGCGCTTCCTTGTACTTGCCGCTCTCGGTGAGGACGGCGGCTGCTACCGCGCTTGCGGCAGCTCGCTCGTGCGGCTGCTTCGCGCCTTCGAGGGCGGCATGGATGAGTTCGTCTCGTCCTTCCGTCACGTAGTCCAATAGCGCGAAGAAAAGCTCCCACCCCCACCCGGAACGACGAGCGTCGGACTCGACGAGGCCGTACCGGTCCATCTCGCCGAAGCGGCCCGATGTCAGGAGTGCGACCGCCTGAGTCGGTGATATCTCCCCGACTCGAGCATTCGGATGTGGCGCGACCAGGCGCGGAGCGAGCAACGAGTAGCGGAGCTCGTGCTCCGGAGCGAGATCCGGTGCGCCCGCCCAGGCAGAACCTGACCAGCGCGGCTGGGGGCGTACCGCCGCGGCGATCTTCGTCAGCGCGGCCAGGGCCGTGGCGTCGAGAAGCTGGTCCTCCGCGATGAAGAGCTTTCCGCGCTTCGTCGTCCTGACAACGGACGGCGCGTCGACGCGCGCCCAGTACGCCCGGCTGGTCTCAGGGTTGCGGAGGACGACGACGTGCGGGACGGAGTGATGCAGCCAATACTCAAAGTGCTCGCGGCTATCGCGGAACCACCACCCTGGCTGCCCGCCGACGGTTGCGGGCTCGGCGAACCAGGAGTCGCCGTTCTTGACCTGCATCCCGAGCATGAGGCCGAGGTCAAACCGGCGCGCATCTCTTGGAGAGACCCAGAGGTCGGTGCCGATGTCGTGCTCCTGCGGGTGAGGCACGACGGCCCAGCCGTACTCCTCTAGGGCTGCGGTGATGTAGCTAGCGCCGGAGGTTCCGGCTGGGCTCGTGGCACCGGCTCGCAAAGCGGGCTCCTTTCACTTGCCGCGGGCACCGTGGCGGGCTCGCGAGCGCTGGACGTACACGCGCGGACCACCGCGCCGCACCCTGGACTCCGCCAGGTCCTACCTCGTAGACGTGTCGGACTCCTCGTCAGCAACGACCGATCCGTACACGGCGGGTCCCTTGAAGCTGAGGGTGCGTTCGTCGCCCACTCGTCGCAGGACGATGGCAGGCAATCGGGTCGGCTCGGTGACTGGAAGTCGCAGTCCAGTGACGTGTCGACCCTTCAGGACCGCGGAGGGTTGGGGCAGCTTCGTCAAGTCCGGGAACGGAACGACCTGCAACGGCACCCCAGTACGGGCACGATGTTCAAAGGCGGCCGTGTGCATCGCGGCTCTCAGGACTTCGTTCAAGACCGTTGCCTCGGCGAGCAACGAGGCAGCGTCGAGGATGATCCAGACCTGATCCGAGCCCTTGGAGTACACGGTGCCGCGCTTTGTCGGCTTCGCCGTGAGGATCTTCATCACGGGTCGGTCCACCAGATCGAGTGAGCGTCCCGCCGTGCCGTCGACGGCGCTCAGCGGGACTCTGGCGGGGTCCGGAAGGGGGCTGGCAACCAGAGTGACTCGTTCGTCGTCTACATGTCGGATCGCCATGCCGTGTTTGGACTTGTTGTTGCCTGAGGCCAACGGCAGGTCGTCGCGGGTGAGGAGGATACAAGCGTGATTGATCCACTCGTTGGTAAGACGCAGTGCGTCGTTCACTGCCGAGACGTTCGGGTTTGCCAGGACATCAGCCAGGAACATCAACTCGGCAAACACTGGCCGGTCTGTGCGTGACAGACCGGCTCGCATCGACTCGACGGCGTCGGCGACTGGCGTCGGTCCAGTCGCGACTGTGAACCACAGGCTCTCTTTGCCTGCCTCGGTGTCGATCAGCGCGACACGTGCCTCGAGGAATCGCACCAGCGTCTCTGCCACGTGTTGGCGCAGCGCGAACGCATCGACAGCAACCTGTAGCTGCCGGTCGCGCTCCGGAGTGTCCGCGAGGTCCTCCGGCGTGGCGCTCAGCAGACGTGCGACCTGGGCGCCGAGTCCGGAGGAGAAGTCCGCACCCGTAGGGGCGTCGTGCCAAGCGATGAGTGCGTCGATGCGGGACGAGAAGTACCCCGTGACGTCGCCGGCGAGGTACTCGGCGTCCAGCTCCAGCACCTGCTCGGGCGTCGGGACGGGCCCGCTGGGCTGTGGGAGCATCCATATCTCCGATCGTCATCGACGGCGCGCGACCGCAATCCAGACGCGCGGGGCAGTTCCACGTCACCACAGGCGTTCCGCTCGCTCTGCGCTAGTCAGTCTGGCGTGGAACACGGCGAAGGACCGCTGAGACCTCTTCGACAAGTGCCTTGACGTCGTCTGCGGTTGTGAGGGCCTTCTCCAGGCTGAACTTACCCTTCTTCGTCACTAGGCGAACGCGCGACGGCTTCCACTCGCCGGACGTCCTTTCTAGTGCCCACCCACTGTGGATCATGTCGTTGCGCCTGGGTCGGAGGGCGTCGACGTCGCGATACCAGGCCGCGATCTCAGGTCCGTCTGACAGCTCTGTGAGGTGCTCAGCAAGCCAGCTGCCCTTCATGAAGATCTTGACTGATGGCTGGTCATTGATCAGGAGGTGGACCGCTGCTGGGTCAACGCCGAGCAACTCCGCGAGCAGTTTCGAGGCCAGGAACTCGATCTTGCTCCACTGGGTGACGAGGCGACCAAGCTGTGCCTCGATCTCGCGGTACTCGGCCGACCCCGCTTCGTTCTCGTTCACGACAGCATCTCAGCATGAGCAACCACCTGGACGCTAGCTCGGTCCGGACGGTGCCGGCGAGGCATACCGTGCAACCTACTTTTCGCAGCCTGATCGACACGCCCGAGATCGCGCAAAGCACAGCGGCGTGTCCGCGCAGTCTGCGCTGCACGTCAACATTTGTCGAGATGCAACCAACTTTGTACGTTCCTCCGTCTGTCTTTTACTGCCATCATCGGAGCCTCTGAAGGTAGTGCTGGCGCACGTACGGGCGGGCTGAGGTCCCCGATGTCGCGGCTGGGTCTCATCGATAGCGAACGCCACAGGCACCCGCTGCCTGAGGGCGTCCACGGTCTCCCCAGGTGATGATCTGCTTCGACGAGCTCATGCGCGGGGCAACGACCGGGCCAGGACGGCCGCTGCGAGTGCGAGCGCTACGAGCACCGCTCCCACCTGGTGGAACGCGGCGAGTGCCGCACCGCTGTCTGCGCCCGTCGCGACCATCGAGCCGAGGATGCCTACTCCGACCGCACCGCCGAGCCGCTGGGTGATGTTGTACAGGGTGTTGCCGTCGGCAAGGTCGTTCTCGCCGAGTGGCGCGAGGAAGGCGGCGAGCAGCGGCGTCGTGACGAATCCCGCGGCGAGGGCGCGGCCGCACAGCATGATCGCGGTGACCCACAACGGTGTGTCGTGCGTGAGCAGCAGCATCACGCCACTTGACACGGCGAGCGCGGCGAACCCGAACGTCACCAGTGTTCGCAGTGGGATGTGTGTCGAGATGCGCTGACCTAGTGCGGTTCCCAGCCCCATGACGATGCCCTGGGGGATCAGGGCGAGCCCCGTGGCGAGAGCGGTGTGCCCTTGCACCTGCTGGGTGAACACCGGTATCAGGAACACGGTTCCGAAGGCGATGACCGAGGCGAGCACCTGGAGCACCAGCGCGAGGAGCGACTGACTGCTACGGACGACGTCGAGGCGTACCGGCGGGTCCTTTCGCCGGGACGCGGTTCTGACGTACGCGGCGAGCAGCCCGATCCCTGCGACGACCAGCGTCAGCGGTGCGGGACTGCCCCATCCGCTGGCGGAGCCGCGCGTGGCCCCGAGGAGCGTGGTCACCAGGCCGGCCGACAGCACGAGGAACCCGATCGCGTCGAACCGGGCCTCTGCCCTGGCCCGCGTTCCGAGGTGGCGCAGGCGCGATGCGAGAAGCAGTCCGGCCGCGCCCACCGGTACGTTGACCAGGAAGACCCACCGCCACCCTCCGGCGCCGATCAGAAGGCCACCGAGCGACGGTCCGAGGGCGGGAGCAAGGAACAGCACCACGGCGGCCGAGACGGGGACCTTGCCACCGCTCAGGCCGTCCTTGCCCATCAGGATGCTCAATGCCAGCGGGACCAGGGGAGCGCCGACAAAGCCCTGCACGACCCGAGCGGTGACGAGCAGCTCGATGCTCGGGGCCACGGCGCACACGGCGGAGGTGGCGACGAACAGCGCCATGCTGACCAGGTAGACACGCATCGTGCCGAAGCGGCGTGAGGCGTACGCGGTCAGTGCCAGTCCTACGGCGAGGGACAGCAGATAGCCGGAGACGACCCAGTGGACCGTGTCGAGCCCGGCGCGGAGGTCTTGGGCGATGTCCGGGACCGCGACGTTGACGATGCTCGAGTCGAGCATGCTGAGGGAAGGGCCGATGAGCAGTCCGTAGCGTGCGGCTCGGCCGATCCTCGTGGCACCGGGGCGTGTGTCCGCGCCGTCGACGGTCACGACCGTTCCGCTTCGTTGCGCAGGTCGTCGAGCCAGCGCAGCTCCTGGGAGAGGCGATCGACCAGCTGTTCCTGCGCGCGGCGCCGCCATGGCAGGGCCGGGTCCCGCGGGGCCTCGGCCAGGAGGCCCTGTACCTGAGCGAGCGCGTGCTCGACGATCTGCCGTCGCACTCCCAGGACGCCGAGGCGCGACGGTACCGGGAGCTCGTCGAAGAAGCTGACGCGGAGCAAGAACTCCTCGTCGTCGCTCGCCAGCTCGCGCGGCAGTGTGGACACGAGGTCGTGAAGCATGCCGCGCCCGGTCTCGGTGATGGCGTAGACGTTGCGCGCCGGGCGCCCTTCCTGCTGCTCGACAGACTTGGTCACCGCGCCGTCGCGCTCCAGCTGCTTGAGGGCCGGGTAGAGCGAGTTGTTGTTGACCGGCGCGATCGACGGGCGCCGTATCCGGCTCTTGAGCTCGTAGCCGTGGGCCGGGCCGTTCCGCAGGACGCTCAGGGCGTAGATCTTGATCGTCATTCGTCCAATCTAACCTAGGTTAGCCTGGACGGTGCACACGAACTGCTTCTCCATCCCAGGGCACCGCGCACCCCGTCTCGCGCAGCCACGCTGCTCCGACACCGACGGACGGACCGACGAACCCGGAACAGCGCCGGGTTGTAGGCGATCCCGCGGACGTCGGCGGCGACGGTGCAGCCGAGGACGAGCAGCACGCGCCGAAGAGCAGGGTCGCCACCTCGGGGCTGGCGGCAGCGCTCGGATCGGCAGGTGGGCGGGCCGGCTCGACGCGCAGCGCTCATGATGCTGCTCCTTCGTGGTCAGGGGCCATGTCGGCGGTCCTGCACGTCCCCTCAGGATCGACGGTGCGGCGGCGCCTCGCCTGCTCGGGCGGGGGCGTGCTCGTCCAGCGCGCGCAGCGCGTTGAGGGTGCGCGGGTAGCCCACGTAGGGCAGCAGCTGGGTGATGACGGCCAGCAGAGTGGCGCGGTCGTTCCCGACGTCGAGGTTGGCGCGGACGTGGCCGGCGACCTGGGGGTCCGCTCCTCCGAGGGCGATCAGCATGGCGAGGGTGAGCAGCTCGCGCGTGGGCACGTCGACCCCGTCGCGGGTGTAGTGGTCGCCGAAGCAGTTCGCGGACAGGTACCGCTGGATGTGCTGCTCGTCGGCCGGCGCGTTCGCGTACATCGCGTCGACGGCGTCCGCGCCGACGATCTGCTTCTGCACCGCGAGCCCGGCCTCCGAGCGGGTGTCCGGCGTCGTGGTCGACTGGCCGGGCAGCGGCAGGCTGACACCGCGCTCGGTCAGGAGCGCGTTCGTCGCGTGCAGGAAGTCGAGCACGCGACCCATGCCGACGTACGGCACCGCCTGGTACACGACCTCCTTGACCTCGACCGGCGTGACGCCGACGGTCAGCGCGGCGCCGGCCATCACGCGGAACTCGTGCAGGGCACCGCAGGCGATGAGCGCGGCGAGCTGGACCATGAGCCTGGTGCGCACCGGCAGGGGAGCGTCGCGCTGCACCTCGTCGAACGCGAAGTTGTCGAAGTACTCGACGAGCTCCGGGTCGGTCCTTGCGAGCGTCGAGACGTGGTCGGGGAACAGTTCGTCGTGGTAGGCGCGTGCGGACGGTGTGGGGGCCATGACCACTCCTCGGGGCGGGGTCGGGGACACGGAAGGGAAGGGGGTGGGCGCCCGGGCGCCCCCCCCCGGTGGTCAGGGCCGCAGGGCGACCTTGAGGGACTCGCGGGAGTCCATGAGGCGGTAGGCCTCGGCGACGTCCTCGAGCGGCAGGGTCGCGTCGAAGACTCTGCCCGGGTCGATCTCCCCGGCGAGGACCTGGGCGATCGCGGCCTCCTGGTATGCCCGCACCGGGGCGGGGCCGCCGGCGAGGCGTGCGTTCTTCCCGAACAGGGACCCGAACCCGACGGGGGCGTCCTCGTACTGGGGGACGCCGACGCGGGAGATGATCCCGCCGGGGCGGACGACGCCGTAGGCCTGCTCGTAGGCGGGCATGTGGCCCACGGCTTCGAGCACGGCGTGCGAGCCTTCGCCTCCGGTGAGGTCCATGACCTTGCCGATGCCCTCGGCGCCACGCTCAGCGACGACGTCGGTCGCGCCGAACTCACGCCCCAGGTCGGTGCGCGCGGCGTGCCGGCCCATGAGGATGATCCGCTCGGCGCCGAGCTGCTTGGCGGCGAGCACGGCGGACAGCCCGACGGCTCCGTCACCGATCACGGTGACGATCTGGCCGGGCTGCACCTGTGCCATGTGCGCTGCGTGGTAGCCGGTGAGGTACACGTCGGACAGGGTGAGCAGGGAGTTCAGCAGTCCCTCGTCGGCGGTCGCCGGGTCGACGTCGGGGACGACGACGAGGCTGCCGTCGGCCAGCGGGATGCGGGCGAGCTCGGCCTGGAGGCCACCGGTCTCGCGGGAGCCGTACCATCCGCCGTGCACGCAGGAGGTCTGGAAGCCCTCCCGGCAGAACACGCACGTGTTGTCGGAGAACGCGAACGGGGCGATGACGAAGTCGCCCTTCTGGACGTTCGTCACGGCGCTGCCGGTCTCCTCGACGACGCCGATGAGCTCGTGGCCCATCGGGTTGCCCTGGGTCGAGCCACGCATGGAGTGGTAGGGGTGCAGGTCCGAACCGCAGACGCAGGCCCGCACGACGCGCACGATGGCGTCGGTGGGCTGCTGGAGGACGGGGTCGGGGACGGTCTCGATGCGGACGTCTCCGGCGCCGTACATGAGTGTTGCTCGCATGAGGTGGTGCCTCTCGGTGGTGCGGGGATGGATCGGGTGTGGCGGTCGCCGTCGGCGGTGCTGGTGCTCAGGCTTCGGGGATCTCGCGGCCGAAGGTCTCGAGCGTGATGTCGGCGGGGTCGGGACCGCCGCGGACGCCCGTGTCCAGGCCGTCGATCGCGGCCAGCTCGTCGCCCGTGAGCTCGAAGTCGGTGACGGCGAAGTTCTCGGCGATGCGCGCGGGGGTGACGGACTTGGGGATCGCGGAGCGGCCCTGCTGCAGGTGCCAGCGCAGCATCACCTGCGCGGGCGTCCTGCCGTGCGCGGTGGCGATCCGGCCGATCGTCGGGTCCTCGAGCGTGCTGCGACGCTCCTCGCCGTAGCCGGGGTAGAACGTGATGCCGCCGATCGGCGACCACGCCTGCGTGAGGATGCGGTGCTCGGCGTGCAGCTCCTGGAGGCCCTTCTGCTGGAAGTAGGGGTGGACCTCGATCTGGTTGACGGCCGGGACCACCGTGGTGGCCTCGAGGAGCGAGGTCAGGTGCTCGGGCATGAAGTTGCTGACGCCGATCGCACGGACCTTGCCGTCGGCGAGCAGCGTCTCCAGCGCTCGGTAGGCCTCGATCGTCAGGTCGAACCGGCTCGGCAGCGCCTGGTGCAGGATCAGCAGGTCGATGGTCTCGATGCCGAGCTTGCCAGCGGACTTGTCGAACGCGTGCAGCGTCGCGTCGTAGCCGTAGTCGCTGATCCAGACCTTCGTCTCGACGAAGATCTCGTCGCGCTCGAGACCGGATCCGGCGATCGCGCGTCCGACCTCGCGCTCGTTGCCGTAGGCGGCGGCGGTGTCGATGTGCCGGTAGCCGGTACGCAGCGCCTCGGTGACCACGTCGACGGTCTCCTGCGGGGGCGTCTGGAAGACGCCGTACCCGAGGGCGGGCATCTCGGTGCCGTCGTTCAGTATCAGAGTGGGGATCGGGTTCGTCGTCATGCCTTTCACGCTAGGAGGTTTCCGCCGGATGAGGCAGGTCCTGCTGGTACCCCGCTCGGACGTCACGACGTCGCGGCGCCGGTCCGCGCCAGCAGGGAGCCCCAGGTACCAGCAGAACCTCCCAGAAGCAGGGCGTCGGCCGTACCGTCGAAGGCATGGACCTGAAGGCCGAGACCCGCGAGTTCCTCACCAGCCGCCGGGCGCGCATCACCCCCGAGCGCGCAGGCCTGCCCGCTTACGGTGGCAACCGGCGTGTGCCGGGCCTGCGCCGTGAGGAGGTCGCGATGCTCGCGGGCGTGAGCGTCGACTACTACACGCGGCTCGAGCGCGGGAACCTGGGCGGTGTGTCCGAGGAGGTCCTCGAGGCCGTGTCCCAGGCGCTGCAGCTCGACGAGGCCGAGCGCCACCACCTGTTCGATCTCGCCCGCGCGGCGAACCAGTCCGGGGCTGCCCGGTCACGCGCCAGGCGCACCTCTGCGCCCGTCCTCCGTCCGGTGGTCCAGCGGATCCTGGACTCGATGGAGGGCGCGCCGGCGTTCGTGCGCAACGGTCGGCTCGACGTGCTCGGGGCGAACACGCTGGGGCGGGCCCTGTACTCGCCCATGTACGAGTCGCCCGAGCGGATCGCGAAGAGGCCGGTCAACAGTGCCCGGTTCCAGTTCCTCGACGCGGAGGCGGCACGGGCATTCTGGGGGGACCGGTACGACCGCATCGCGCACGACGCGGTCGCGATCCTGCGGGCCGAGGCGGGCAAGAACCCGTACGACACGGCCCTCACCGGACTGGTCGGGGAGCTCTCCACACGCAGCGAGGACTTCCGCCGGCTGTGGGCGTCGCACGACGTGCGGCTGCACCGCACGGGCACCAAGGTGTTCCACCACCCCGCAGTGGGCACGCTCGAGCTCGACTACGAGGCCCTCGAGCTGCCCGCCGACTCCGGACTGCAGCTCAACGTCTACACCGCGGTCCCCGGCTCCCCGTCCGACGACGGGCTCAAGCTCCTCGCGTCCTGGGCCGCGACCCGCGAGCAGGAGGAACGCCCCGCCCCGTCCCAGTCCCCGTCCCAGTCCCCGTCCCAGTCCACGCTTCGAGGAGAAGAACGCTGATGCGTACCCTGCCGCAGACCCCCACGACGAAGAACCCGCCCGAGCAGTTCACCGGCGACGTCTGGCTCGACATGATCGTCAGCCCGCAGGACGACGACCAACGCACCGTCGTCGGACGCGTTCGCTTCGCCCCCGGTGCACGCACCGCCTGGCACGTCCACGCCCGCGGTCAGTTCCTCCATGTCGTCTCCGGTGTCGCGCTGGTCGGTACCAGGGACGGCGCGGTCGTCCGGGCCCTGCCCGGCGAGACGGTGTACTGCCCTCCGGGTGAGCAGCACTGGCACGGCGCTGCACCTGACTCCTTCATGGAACACCTCGCGATCTCGGAGGGTGCCGACGACCCTGCCCGGAGCACGACCTGGCTCGAGCACGTCACCGACACCGAGTACGCCGCCCGATGAGCGAGGCGGTGACCGTCTCCGTGAGGGGTCCTCACGCTCGGCGGGGTGGCCGACCGGCTCTCGCCCGGGCGGCCCCTGGAGGGTGATCAGATGTTGAGGGCGTCGCCGACCGGGACCCGGCTGACCCTGATGAGCCAGAAGCCGAGGGCCCCGACAGGGACGGTGACCGCGAAGATCCCCCACGCCCCTCCTCGTCCCCCGTGCACGAGGTTCCAGATCGCGACCGCGGCGAACAGGGCGGTGAGGGCCACCCCGGCCACGAACAGGAGCGCACCGATCAGCGCGACGAAGGGTCGTTCCCTGGGCTGCTTGGCCATCCGTGCGGTCCCTCTCGGTCGTCGGGCCCGGTCACCTGCCCGCAGGACGGGCCTCGGGGCAGAGCGGGCACCTCACAGTAGTGGGTCTCCCGGTGGCCCGTGCCGCCCGTGCCGCCCGTGCCGCCACTGCCCGACGGCGCCGCTCACCTTTGAGGCGCGCGGCGCCGTCGGGCAGTGGCTCACCCGGGCCGCAGCCCGGGCGGGACGCAGGTCAGCCCTGCGGCGCCCACGGTCCCCAGCGGTCGCCGGGGGCCTGGTTCCTCGTCCACCACTTGGCGGTGTACGTGGTGCCGTCGTGCGTCACGGTGTCCCCCGAGGAGTAGACGCGGGTCGGCTTCCACGCCCCGACGCCCTTCGAGTCGACGCCTGCGATCTCCTCCCACGGGCCCCACGGGTCCCCGGGGGTCTGGCCCGAGGTCCACCACTGGGCCCGCCAGACGGCGCCGCCGTACGTGACGGTCGCTCCGCCCGCGTAGGCGGTCTTCTTCGACCACGCGGCCGGTTCGACGTACGTCGGCTGGGCCTGGGGGTTGAGCTCGTCCGTCAGGACCGACTTCGCGGCGTTGGTGACCGGGTCGTCGAGCAGCAGGACGTCGAGGCCCTTCTGGATGTCGTTCGAGATGATCGCGCCGTTGTACCAGTAGGCCGACCACGACCCGCCGAGGATCAGCTGGTCGGGCGACAGCGCGCCCCGGTCGAACCACGCGATCTCGACCGGGTTGGCCGAGTCCGTGAAGTCCCACACCGAGATCCCGCCCTGGTACCAGGCCTGGACCATGATGTCGCGGCCCGGGACGGGGATGAGCGAGCCGTTGTGCGCGACGCAGTTCTCGGTCGCGGCCTGCTCGCGCGGGATCTTGTAGTAGCTCTTGAACACGAGCTGTCCGTCGACGATGTCGTAGATCGCGTCCGCGCCCTTCTCGGGCCCGACCGTCGCGTTGCACGTGGGCGCGCCGCCGCCGCCGAGCTCGTCGGTGAAGACGACCTTGGTGCCCGCGTTGTTGAACGTCGCCGAGTGCCAGAACGCGAAGTTCGTCGTGTCCCGCACGACCTCGGTGACCACGGGGTGCGCACGGTCGGAGATGTCCATGAGGATGCCGTCGCCCATGCACGCGCCCGCCGCGATGTCCTTCGACGGGTAGGTCGTGATGTCGTGGCACCCGGACGTCGTGCTCGAGCCGTTGCCGCCCGGGTTGCCGCCGTCGGGGAAGAGGACGGGCGTCGAGACGAGCTCGGCCGACTCCGGGTCGTCGACCGGGATCTGCACGACGCTGATGAGGTCGTGCGGCGGCTTGCAGTCGGGGAACGCGGCGTTGGGAGAGTAGGACGAGACGTAGACGAACAGGTCCTTGCCGTCCTTCGACGGGGCGAGCGAGTTCGTGTGCGAGCCGCACTGGGTCTCGACGGCCGACACGTACCGGGGCGACGTCGGGTCGGAGATGTCGAAGACCTTCAGGCCCTCCCAGGACTCCTTGATCGTCGCGCTCTGGGCGACGTTGTCGCACGAGGCGTTGCTGCGCGAGGAGTCGGTGCTCAGGACGAGCAGGTCGCCGTAGACCGAGATGTCGTTCTGGGAGCCGGCGCAGACGACCTGCGCGACCTGCTGGGGGTTCGTCGGGTCCGCGACGTCGTAGACCGTGAACCCGCCGTAGTTGCCGGCGAAGGCGTAACGGCCCTGGAAGGCGAGGTCGCTGTTGTACTGGCCCTCGGGCGCGAAGGCCCCGTTCTTGGGGATGTTGGCGACGAGGGTGAGGTTAGGGCTGCCGGCGATCTCCCCGGGGGCCAGGACGTCGGTGGCCTGGGCGAGGGGAGCGAGGCGTTGCGCGGGAAGGGAGGACGGAGCCTGCTCGAGGAGCTCGGCCACCGCCTCCGGAGATCCGTCGGACGGTTCGGCGTACGCGCCCGACGCGACCGCGAGCGAGGAGACGGCGAGGGTTGCGGCCACGGACGAGGCGAGCAGTACCCGGTTCTTGCGCCTGTGCGTTCTTCGATGCACGAGGGAAACACCTCCTTGGTAGGGTTCTGCGCATTCTGACCGTCAAATGTGACATGCACCACTTAAACGGGATGGTTCCGGCGAGGTTTTACACGGAGGGAACAGAGCCGATGCGGAGTTTTCCCGCTGGAAACGCAGGGTGGGCGAGCGCCCCACGTCCGGGCGCCCGAACGCTGACCTGGGGGTTCGTCGTCGTCGGGCTGGCGCTCGGGGTCTCGGGGTGCACGGGCGAGGCGGCACCGACCTCGACGCCGTCGAGCGTCGTCGTCCAGCCAGGGCTGCCGGGGGAGGGGAACGCGACCGTCGCACCCGAGGACTTCGACGGCGCCCCGGCGGAGGGTTCCTGGAACCAGGCGGACGTCGGGTTCGTCGCGGGGATGATCGAGCACCACCTGCAGGCCCTCCAGATCGCCGCGCTCGCACCGGACCGCGCGGAGTCCGATTCCGTCCGCGCCTTCGCCGAGCGCGTCACCGCCGGGCAGGGACCGGAGATCCATGCGCTCGCGTCGTGGCTGCAGGCGCGCGACGTCGAGGTGCCCGAGGGGGCCGAGACCGCGGGCGGCACGGGCCCGCGCGTCCCCGACGGTGCGGACGGTGGGCACGGGACCCACGGCGAGGCCGCCGTCGGGATGCTCACCGACGAGCAGATGGCGGCGCTCGCGGCAGCGAGCGGGGCGGCGTTCGACCGGCTCTTCCTCGAGGGCATGATCGCGCACCACGAGGGCGCGCTCGACATGGTCGACGTCGTGCTCGTCGACGGTCAGGACCTGTTCGCGCACGAGATCGCCGCCGAGACGGCGTCGGGCCAGGGCGGCGAGATCGACCGCATGCGCGATCTCCTCGACGGGCTCTGAGCCCGGGGTAGCGGCAGTCCGTCAGGTGTTGCGCCCTCCGGGCCCCCGTACGACCATCGAGGGACGCGACGGACGAGCCTCTCGACCGGGGGCCGGCCGCATCCTCCGCACGCGAGTCCCGAGATCTCCCGACGGGCGCTGCCAGGTCCGGTGCGCCAGTGAGGAAACTGCGATGAGCGACGCCACGTCCCGTGCCACGACGACGAGCGAGCCGGAGATCGTGCTCTCCAAGGGCACCGTCTACGTGATCTTCAGCTCCCTGCTGGCCGCGATGTTCCTGTCCGCGCTGGACCAGTCGGTCGTGGGCACGGCGCTGCCGACCATCGTGGGGGACCTCGGCGCCGCGCAGGACGAGGGCTGGATCATCACGGCCTACCTGCTGGCGATCGCGATCGTGATGCCGATCTACGGCAAGATCGGCGACGTGCGCGGGCGACGCCTGCCCTTCCTGGTCGCGATCGCGATCTTCGTGGTGGGGTCGACCGGGTCCGCGCTGTCGGGCTCGTTCGTCGAGCTCGTGGTGTGGCGCTCGGTTCAAGGCCTGGGGGCCGGGGGCCTCGTGATCCTGAGCCAGGCGATCATCGCCGACATCGTCTCGGCCAGGGACCGCGGCAAGTACATGGGGCCCATGGGTGCGGTCTTCGGCATCGCGACGGTCGCCGGCCCGCTGCTGGGCGGCTGGTTCACCGAGGGCCCCGGGTGGCGCTGGTGCTTCTGGCTCAACGTGCCGATCGGGCTGACCGCGCTGGCGATCGCCTGGTTCAAGCTCCGGCTCCCGTCCCGGAGGCCGAGCCGCCGGTTCGACGTCGGCGGTGCGGTCCTGATGGCCGTCACGACCGCGGGCATCGTGCTCCTCACGAGCTGGAGCACGATCTCGAGCGACAAGAAGTACGACTGGAGCAGCCCCGCCCTCCTGACGGTGCTGGTCGTGGCGGTGCTCGCGCTCGTCGGGTTCCTCGTGGTCGAGACCAGGGCGGCCGACCCTCTCATCCCGCTGCACCTGTTCAAGAGCCCGACGTTCTCCGTGTCGGTCTCGATCGCCCTGGTGCTGGGCATGACGATGTTCGCGGCGCTGTCGTTCCTGCCGACCTTCCTGCAGATGGCGCAGGGCTACGGCGCTACGGAGTCCGGGCTGCTCATGCTGCCCATGACGGTCGGGCTGATGATCACGGCGATCGGCTCGGGCCTGCTGATCGCGCGCACGGGCCGGTACAAGATCTACCCGATCCTGGGGATGGGCATCGCGACGATCGGCCTGGTCCTGCTGACGCAGCTCACGGCCGACATCTCGATGGTGACCTTCGGCGCGATGATCTTCGTGCTCGGGTTCGGGCTGGGGCTCGTGCTGCAGACCATCGTCATCGCGGTGCAGAACTCGGTCGCCCCGGAGATGGTCGGGGTGGCGACGTCGACGAACAACTTCCTGCGGGAGATCGGTGCCGCGGTCGGCACGAGCGTGTTCTCGACCGTGTTCACCACGAGGCTCGCGACGAACCTGACCGACGCGGCCAAGGGCCTGCCCCCGAGCGACGTCCCGGCGAACTTCGGCCCGGACACCCTCACCCCGGAGGCGGTCAAGGGGCTGCCTGCCCAGCTGCACGACGTCGTCGTCACGGCGTACACCGACGCACTGGCCCCCGCGTTCTGGTACCTGGTCCCGCTCGGCGTGGTGGGGTTCGTCATCGCCTTCTTCATGAAGGAGATCAAGCTGTCGGACAAGGCGGGCCTGGTGGCCAGGGGAGCGGCCGTCGAGCGGTGAGCGGCGCCGTCGGGGCAGGGGGCCCGGGCGGGCGCGACGATCGACACCTCCCGCACCGGCCTCCAGTCTCCGAGTGCGCCCTCGCGAACGCGGTGGGAGCATCACGGAGGGTTCCAGAGACGGGCGGTGCGCGATGGACGTCGACGACGTCGAACAGGTGGCTGCGACCGGGGCGCTGCCCCGGTGGGACCGCGTCGAGCACCTGGTCGTCGAGGCGCACGCCCGGTACCGCGACCTCACGGCCGGAGCCGTCGCCGACTACATCCCGGTCCTGGCCACGGCAGACCCCGCGCTGTTCGGTGTGAGCGTCGCCGTGGTCGACGGCGAGATGCACGAGGCGGGGGACACGGGCGTGGAGTTCTCGGTGCAGTCGATCTCCAAGGCGTTCGTCTACGCACTCGTGTGCGAGGCCTACGGGCACGACGCCGTGCGGGACCGCGTCGGTGTCAACAACACCGGGCTCCCGTTCAACTCGGTCATGGCGCTCGAGCTCAACGACGGGCACCCCATGAACCCCATGGTCAACGCCGGCGCTCTCGCGGCGACCGCGATGATGCCTGGCGGGACGCCCGCCGAGCAGTGGGAGAACGTCCGGACGGGACTCTCGCGCTTCGCGGGCCGGTCGCTCGAGCTCG
Organism: Oerskovia gallyi; assembly: GCF_014836745.1. Classification (NCBI taxonomy): domain Bacteria; kingdom Bacillati; phylum Actinomycetota; class Actinomycetes; order Micrococcales; family Cellulomonadaceae; genus Oerskovia; species Oerskovia gallyi. The sequence goes on along the minus strand of NZ_JACSQE010000010.1, from coordinate 105,845 downwards.
ACGGCGTCGTCTACCGGTCCGAGTCCGAGACCAACATCCGCAACAGGGCCATCGCGCGCCTGCTCGAGAGCTACGGACGGATCCAGACCGACCCGCTCGAGGTCGTCGACGTGTACACGCGCCAGTGTGCGCTGCGCGTGACGGCCCGCGACCTGGCAGTCATGGGCGCGACTCTTGCCGACGGCGGGGTCAACCCCGTCACCGGGGAGCGGGTCGTCTCGGCGCAGGTCTGCCGGGACACCCTCGCGGTGCTGGCCTCGACGGGCCTGTACGAGCGGTCGGGGGAGTGGCTCTTCGAGATCGGGCTCCCCGCGAAGTCGGGGGTCGCCGGGGGCGTCGTCGCGGTGGCGCCGGGAAAAGGGGCGATCGGGACGTTCTCTCCACCGCTGGACTCCGCGGGCAACAGCGTCCGGGGTCAGCGCGCGACGGCCTACCTGTCCCGCGCCCTCGGGCTCAACCTCTTCGCGTCGTCCGTGCACGTCCCGGAGAAGACGGAGTCCCGCTCGTGAGCCGTGTCGGCGAGGAGCCCACCGCCACCGAGGTCCGAGGGTCCTGGGTCCCGATGGTGGGCCTGTTCCTGGCCCAGGTCCTCATGTCGTTCAACGTCGCGGCCCTGCCCGTGTCGCTGGGCGGGATGGTCGAGGAGTTCGGCGTGCCACCGACCGTCGTGAGCTCGACGATCGTCGTCTACGGGCTCGCGGTCGCGGCGCTCGTGATGACGGGGGCGAAGCTCGGTCAGCGGATCGGGTGGGTCGTCGTCTTCCGTGTCGTGGTGGCGACGTTCGCCCTGTCCGCGCTCATGATGATCCTGTCGCCCACCGTGGGATGGGCGATCGCGGGCCAGGCGGTCGCGGGCGCGTCCGCCGCGATCATCGTCCCGGCGCTCGTCGCGCTCATCGCCGAGAACTACCACGGGCCCCAGCAGGCGACGGCGATCGGGTCCCTCGGCTCGGCCCGGGCGATCTCCGGCGTGAGCGCCTTCTTCATCGGCGGCGCGCTGGGCACCCTGGTCGGGTGGCGCCCCGTGTTCGGGATCGTGCTGCTCCTCGCGGTCGTCGTGTTCGCCTTCAGCTTTCGGCTGCGCTCGGACCGCGGCGACCCGGGCATCCGGATCGACCTCGTGGCGGCCGTCCTGATCGGCGCGGCGATCGTCCTGCTGACCCTGGGGTTCAACAACCTCAACGCGTGGGGGCTGCTGTACGCCTCGCCCGACGCGCCCTTCTCGGTCGTCGGGGTCTCCCCGGCGCCGCTGTTCGTCGTCGTCGGTGTCGTGCTGGGGCAGACGTTCTTCTGGTGGACGCGGCGACGAGCGGCAGCAGGGAAGGTACCCCTGGTCGACCTGACCGTCCTCGGGTCGTCGAGCGAGCGCGCCGCGGTGTACGCGATGTTCGTCGTCGTGGCGCTCGAAGCCGCGCTCAACTTCACCGTCCCCCTGTACATCCAGATCGTGCAGGGTCGCACGCCCTTCGACACCGCGCTCGCGATGATGCCGTTCAACCTCACGGTGTTCGTCACCGCGACGCTCGTCGTGCGCTTCTACGGGCGGTTCAGCCCGCGCACGATCGGCGTCTTCGGGTTCGTCCTGACGACGGGCGCGCTCACCTGGCTGTCGTTCGTCGTGACGAACAACTGGGAGACGGTGCCGACGATCCTCGGGCTGCTGGTGTTCGGGGTCGGGCAGGGCGCGCTGGTCACGCTGGTGTTCAACGTGCTGGTCACGGCCGTGCCGAAGACGCTCGCGGGGGACGTCGGGTCGATCCGCGGGACCACCCAGAACCTTGCGTCGGCCGTCGGTACAGCGGTCGTCGGGGCGCTGCTCGTGACGGTCCTGGGCATCAGCGTGGCCCGCTCCGTCGTCGAGCACCCCGAGCTGCCGCCGTCGCTCGTCGCGCAGGTGGACCTCGACAACGTGAACTTCGTGAGCAACGACGAGCTGCGCGAGGTCCTCGAAGAGACCGACGCGAACCAGGCCCAGGTCGACGCGGCCGTCACGATCAACGAGCAGAGCCGCCTCGACACGCTCCGCATCGGTCTGCTGATCCTCGCGGGCGTCAGCGCGACCGCGGTCCTGCCCGCCAGCCGGCTCCCGCGCTACCGACCCGGGGAGATCCCCGACCCGTCGCCCGAGCCCGCGGTGTGACACGACGCCTGGTCGGGGCGCTCGGGCAGGGGCCCGCGGCCGCGCGCACCGCGGCGACCCCGGCCATCATGGGGGCATGACCTCCCTGTTGCAGGTCGTCCGCTCCCTGGTCGCCCCGCTCACGCGCACGCGGGCCTTCCGCAGGGCCGGGCCGGTCGTGCTGCCGCCGGTCGAGCGGTTCCTCGCGCGCGTGTCGGGCGGGCGGTGGCAGATCAGCGCGATCCTCGTCCCGTCGCTCGTCCTGCACACGACGGGCGCGCGGTCGGGTGAGCCGCGCAGCACGTACCTCATGTACACGCCCGACGGTCACGGCCGGGCGATCGTCGCGGGCACGTCGTTCGCGCGCGACCGGCACCCCGCGTGGACGTACAACCTGCTGGCGCACCCTGACGCGTCGATCACGGTCCGTGGCCGGGACATGCGGGTGCGGGCGACGCTCGTCGAGCACGACGACGAGCGCGAGGCCGCGTGGGACCTGATCCAGGCGCAGTGGCCGGGGTACAGGGCCTACGAGCGGGACTCGGGGCGCGTGGTCCGCCTGTTCCGGCTCCAGCCGGTCGCGTGACCGGGGTGCCGAGGGGCGGGTCGTCACCCCAGCGGCCCGACGACGGAGCGTTCCCCGGGCAGTCCCGTCGCCCGGTCGAGGGGCTCGCCCCGTCCGCGGGGCCACTCGCGGAAGTCGCGGAACGCGACCGGCACGCCGTGCGCCACGGAGAAGTCGGCGCTGTCCGTGACCTGCAGGTGCACGTGCGGCTGGGTCGAGTTCCCGGAGTTTCCGCACTCGGCGAGCGGCTGCCCGACGCGCACCTCGTCGCCCTCCCGGACCCGCAGGGACCCGCGTCGCAGGTGGACGAGGGACACGAACGCGCCGGGGCCTCGCAGCGCGACGGTCACGTGGTTCCCGGCGACGGCGTGCACTCCCTCGCGCAGCCGAGCCGCGGCCCCGAACGCGTAGGGCACGAGCGCCGCCTGGGAGCGACGGGCCGCGTGGTCCTCCTCGCCGTCGTGCACCTGGACCACGACGCCGTCCGCCGGCGCGAGGATCGAGCGACCGAACGCGACGAAGCGCTCGGGAGGCTCGGTCGCCAGGATGGTGCGCCAGTCGCGGACGGTCGCCGTGCGGCCCCGGTCGTCGACGCCCACGAAGTCGATCGCGAACCGCTGGCCCAGGACGTCGACGCCGTGGCTGGGCACGCGCCGGGCCGGGCTGTTCTGCACGAGCCACCGCCCGCGGAACGGCAGCGCGAGGGTCACGGTCATGCGGTCAGGGGCGGTCGGTCCGCGCACGTCGCAGGGCGCTGAACGCCCCCGTCGACCACAGCGCCCACGCGACGAGCACGGGCTGGAAGAACAACCGCCCGAACCGCTTGGCGTCGGTGTCGAGCCCGAACCCGTCCTTGTGCTCGAGCCACTGCCCGATGTTCCCGGGAAAGATCACGACGAAGAACGCCGCCGCGACCAGCCCCACCGCGACGCGTCGCCTCGAGAGCACCACGAGGGACGAGCCGAGCGCGATCTCGACCGCCCCCGACGCGAGGACCGTGACGTCCTCGTCCACCGGGAACCAGTCCGGCACCTGGGCCTGGAACTCCTCGCGCGAGAAGGTCAGGTGGCTGATCCCGGCGAACACGAGGGCCAGTCCGAGCGCGACGCGCCCGATCCGGCGAGGCAGGGTGTCAGGCGGTGGGTCGGCGGTCAGCAGTTTCGTCATGCGGCCATGGTCCTCGCGGTCGGGGCGGCTGGCATCCGGGAGGCTTCCTGGCACGGCGCCCGACGGCGGCGCTCACCTCGGGTGGGCCCGGCCGCCCGGGTCGAGCATCCAAGCCGTCAGCGCCTCGACGGCGCGTTCCTCGCTCCCGTCGGGTCCCCACCAGCAGGGAAAGGTCGACCCGTACCGGGCGAGATCCTCGTGCCAGTCCTCGATGCACCGTGCGCGCAGCTCACGCACGGACGCGCTCTGCGTGGCCTCCTCGTCCCAGACGTCGAGCCATGGCCGGACCGTGAGGCTCGCGATCGCACAGCTCGTGAAGACCTCGCGGATCCGCCCGAAGGACGGCGCCGTACGGAGGGTGTGCCGCCACCAGGTCGTGAGGAAGCCCTCGACCGACCGTCGCTGGTCGTCGGGCCACCCGTGCCAGCCCGCTGCGACGAGGCCCCGGGCGCACCACCGGGCGTCCGTGGCCCTACCGTCGGCGAGCAGTCGGACCAGCTGCGGCAGGACACGGCGGACGAGAGCCGGCTGGTCGGACCAGTGGGTAGGGTCCTTCGCCGCGACACGTTCGACGAGCTGGTCCGGGAGCAGCGCGTTCTCCGACCGGAGCAGGGCGTCCTCGGGGTCGCTGAAGCACCGTGCACACCCTCGGTCGAGGGCGGAGGCGTCGACGCGGGACGCCGGGCCGCCGAAGAGACTGTCGATCCGGGCGACGGCCGCGGCGAGGTCGTTCACGTGGAGCATCGAGGTCTTCTCCAGGGCTCCGGTCGTCGCGGCCTGCCGAAGAGCAGGACGCTACCAGGCCCGCTCGGACCAAGGCTCGTCCCGTGGTCGTGGTGAACCTGCGGCTCGCCGTCCGCGGTCGGGACCCGCACCCGGGCGGGTCCGGAGTTCCGCTAGTGTGCGGCCGTCGGCAGGGCGCTTCCCGCCGCACAGGGGGATGCAGGGGGTTGTGTGGTGGCTGGGGATCTGAGCGTGTCGTTCGAGGCGTTGGCGAGCGGTGGCGCCCGGTTAGTGTCGCTGGCGGGGCAGGTGCCGGAGCGGGTACAGGCGTGGTGCGAGGACGTGGGGAGCGCGGCCGTGGCTGCGGCCGTGGAGGAATGGGCGTTGTGGTTCTCGACCGACCTTCTGCTCGCACGCGGCGAGGTGGACGGGTTGGCCGCTCACGCGACGGGGGTCGCGGAGGCGATGCAGGAGGCCGACGGGGCGCTGGCTCGGGTCATGTCGTGATCCGGTGGGACGAGGAGGACCCGGGGGCGGGCGTGATGATGGGCCCGCTGGGGTTCGCGGCGACCTTGCGCCGGTGCCAGGACGCGCTGACGCAGGTCGCGGCGGGGGTCGAAGGGGTGCGCGGGACGCTCGGTCCGCAGACGTGGGACGGTGAGGCCGCCACGGCGTGGCAGGTGGAGGCGGGGTCGGTGCGGGCACGCCAGGCGGGGCTGGCCGAGGTGGTCGGTCCCGTGCACGCCGCGCTGGAGAGGTACGCGGACGCTGTCGTGGCCCTGCAGTCGCAGGTGGTGTTCCATCGGCAGGTACGTGAGGACGCCGAGCGCATGCGTTACGCGATGGGCGGGTTCGATGCGGGGGCGAGCCCGGCGGTCGTGGCGCGCAAGGCGATGCTCGCCGACCAGGCCGCGCAGGAGGAGCACGCGGCGAACGCTGCGTTGCGCGACCTCGCGACCCAGCGTCAGGCGCTGGACGAGACGCTGGTGGCCGCGCTGGCGGTCCCCGCGTCCTCGGGGTGGGCCCAGCGCAAGGAGGTGTTGTCCCGAGCGGGGATCACCGGGGTCGAGGCGCTGAGCACGGCCAAGCTCGTCGATGCGTACACCCGGTTCGCCGACCAGGCCCTGGACGGCGACCTGAAGAGCGGGGACGTGACCTACCTGCGGGGCTTCTTCGACGCCTGGGGCCAGGACCCCGTCGTCATGGACGCCTACTTCCAGGCTCTCGGCGGGGAACGGACGCGTGACCTCGTCAGCGCCCTCGGGACGGCCATGGGGGGCGTGGGCGACGAGACCGTCGACCCAGGTCTGCTCGCCTCGACCGCCCTTGCGCTCCGCGCGGGTCTCTCGACCGGTTCGCAAGGTTGGAGCGGGAAGCAGGCGGCATCGTTCGTCGACGGCTTGCTGCACCGCGCGAGCCCTGTCGTGGGCGGATCGTTCTCGACGCTCGGATGGATCTTCGGCGACGCATCGGGAGCGCCGATGGGGCCCTCGCTGGCCGTCGCGGCCGCGGACCGGCTGGACGCGTGGGAGCGCCCGACCGAGCGGGTGGGGGTCACAGCGGTGATCGACCAGAGCGCGGTCTCCGGCGGTCGGTACCTGAGCTGGAACGACCACCCCGACGTCGCGGGTCGAGCACCGTCGGACGATGCGACGGGTCGCGTGTTCGAGACGCTGGGTCTGTACCCGACAGAGGCCATGGCGTGGCTGACGCCCCAGAACGGCGACACTGAGATCGACTGGGGGCGGGTCGACTACTGGTTCGGCGTCCGTGACTGGGCCACAGGGACGACCGGGGACGGCTTCGCAGGGCCGGCTGCACTGTGGGCCGGGGCACTGCAGGTCGAGGGCGGACGGACAGCCGAGGTTCCCGATCCTGGGATGGAGAAGCGGTCGGCTGCTCTGACCGGGCAGGTCATGGACGCCCTGGGGAACAACACGTCCCTCACCCCGGTCGGGGTGGACGACCTCGGCGCACGGAACCTCTACCGTGTCCTCGAAGTTCACGTACGGGACTTCGCGATGTACCCGATCACGCACGAGTCCGAGGCGCAGAAGGGAACGGTCGTCGTCGGTGAGAGGGTTCTCCTCTCGGACGGCTCGTATCACTCCGTCCCCAACGTCTCCGATGCCGCGCTCGGCAAGGTCATGGGGATCGTCGGCGAGAACGGGTCCACGCAGAGCGCGCTAGGGAGGCTTCTCCTCGGCGAGATAGACCAGTACGGCACCGACGCGGCCAACGGGCGCGGGCCGACCCTCGTCGACGTCGCGACGCACGTCACGAGTCTGGAGGGTTTCGCCGAGGGGTCCGGCAACGGCGCCGCGTATCTCCGGGCGGCCTACCACGACGAGCAGAACCAGGCGTTCGTCGACGTGGCCTCGTCGGCCGTCGGTCTGGTGCCGGTGTCGGCTCCCGGTCTCCAGCTCGGCGTGGACTTCGTGGCCGGGGAGGCGGTGACAGCGGTCGGCAAGCAGGTGACGGGTTCCTCCTGGCTCAACTCCCGGGCTGCGGCCGGTGTGACCGGCGACTCGAGCATCGAGTCGATGCTGGTCGACCGGCGTGCCGCTGTCGGGCAGCTGCTGGCCGAGCTCGTCGCGACGGGACACCACGACCAGGAGTGGGACGCCGCCGTAGGACGCCATGTCGCGGCCGGGCTGCCCTCCGCCGAGGCCGAACGGCTTGCGATGACCGATCTGGTCGACGCCGCGGTGAACGCAGGCCGGGCCGGAGCGAGCAGCGGCACGCCGGACTACAGGGACTGACGAGGAGACGAGATGACAGTGACCGTGCGGGATGGCGCGCTGGGCGTCGTGGGCGTGCTGCTCGGGGTGGTGGTGCTGGTGGGGTGCTCTCCCGTGCCCGCCGGGCGTGAGGGGCCGTCGGACCTGGCGACGCCGGGGATGCGGTGGGAGGGGGGTGAGCCGTCGGGGCCGTTGGAGTCCGACCCGTGGGTGCAGGCGGTGCGGGCCTCCGAGCTGAACCGGGCGTTGGCGGTCAATGCGCACGACTTCAGCGATCCGGATCTGTGGAGCACGACGACGCCGGCTCTGGTCGAAGGCACCGAGACGCTCGTGACGGGCCGAGCGAAGGAGGAGCCCGACGATCACCTGGTCGTCCTGGCTCCGTTGGCTTTCGATCCGATACGGGTCGACGCCGATCCCTCGGGCGAGCGCGCGACGGTAGTGGTGTGCGAGTTCGCGGGAACCTGGGTGTCCGCGCAGGACATGTCGGTGGACGGCGAGGCGGAGTGGAAGCACTACGCGTACGAGGTCGTGAAGGGTGAGGACGGTCGTCTGCGAAGTGGGCTGGGGGAGCTTCCGCAGGACCTCGTGGACGAGGGGGAACGGACTCGTTCGTTCGCATGCGTGCCGTCGCAACGGAGCATCGGGTGGTTCGATCCTGTGCCCGTGGTCGAGCCTTTCGAGCCCGAGGACGTCGTCAAGGGCAGCCCGTCGGGTGCTTCGAGTCAGTCACCGCCCGGGTGAGGTGGGTGGTTCGAGGCTCTGTTCAACCCCGAGGCGCAGATCACGCCAGGGGCTCGAGCAGCGCCTCGTACGGTGCCGTCTCGACCACTCCCCGGACGGCGCGGGCGAGCTCCACGTCGGCCGTCACGAGGGCATCGCCCTGGAGCTGTGTGAGGGCCACGTACTCGGCGTCGTAGGTCGAGGCCCAGCCGAGCCGATCAGCCACCGTCCACGCGGTGCGGCGCAGCACGCCGTCGCCGAGGAGCCGGATCTTCAGACGGCCGACGCGGGCCAGCCGCTCCCGTCCGACCTCGACGGACAGGTCACCGCGATGCACGGCCTCGTGCAGAGCGGACAACGTCTGCGACCGCAGGAGGGTCGGCGCGAGCAGCTCGTGCGTGTCCGAGACCTGGGCGTCGTCGGCGACGAGCCGCAGGACCGTGCCGGGGTCGATGACGAACCGGGTCATGGAGCACCTCGCTGGTCAAGGGCTGGTCAGGGGCTGGTCAGGGGAGGAGGGGACGTGCCTCCGCCATCGTCCCGCTCTACGGCGACCGGCGCACCCGGGTGCGTGACGTCGTCGGGCAGCGCGGGGCGAGCGTCAGGCCGTGACGCGCACGCGGAGCGGCGTGAGGGCTCCTGCCGCGAGCGGGGCCGCGCACCGCGGAGGACGGCCTCGGGGTCGTCCCCGTGGAGGACGGGGTCAGCGCTCTCCCGGCGTCGTCGAAACAGCGTCCGCAGACCCGCGGCGGTACCGGTCAGGTGGGCGATCTCGCTGACGGTCGTGGCCAGGTCGTCGTCGGGGAGCATCGAGGACTCCTCCAGGACTCCGCCCGCGAACGCCGGGCGAAGAGGGGACGTCGCCAGGCTCGTCGGCTCGCTCAATGGGAATGCGAGGGAACGAACGGAGGATGGGGCGATGCGACTTCCGGGGCCAGATCCCTTCGATCCGGTGAGTGTGGAGGTGGCTCCGGACGGGAAGAGGTGCGTGCCTGGTCATGGTCCCGCGCCGGCGTGACGCGCGCACCCGGGCACGTGACGCCGTCGGGCTGTCCCAGGCCCCGGCTAACCTGCACGTATGGTGCTGACCCCCGACCTCCTGGCACGGCTGGACGCCGCGGTGGCCCTCTACGGCGCGGGCGAGCCCTCGACGTGCGACGAGATCGAGGAGGCCGTGAGCGGCCTCGACGTGGTCCTTGACCCTGGGTACGTGGAGGTGGTCGGGCGGCACGGCGGGTGCTTCGTGGGCGTCCCCGTCCACGGCCTGTGCAACGCGTCCCCGCTCGAGGACACCGACGTCGCGGCCCTCACGCGCGCCTTCCGCGCGGACGGCTGGGCCGTCGCGGACGAAGGGCTCGTGATCGGGTTCGACGGCTCGGGCAATCCCCTCGTGATCACGAACGACGGCCCCGTCGTGACCTTCGACCACGACACGGGCGAGCGGCACACCCTCGCCGAGACCTTCGCGGACCTGCTCGACCAGAACCTTCCCGACCTCCCGCCCGAGGCCGGCCGATGATCGTCACGCAGCGCAACGTCCTGGGCGGCCCCGACCGGGACCTCACCGCCGCGACCGTCCTGCGCCGCGCGCTCCAGGCCGAGTGCGCCCCGCTCGACGTCCCTGGCCTGGACGAGCTCGACCTGATGCTCGCGCTCGGCGGCTCGGTCACGCCCTCGGCCGGTCCGGCTGGGGTCCGCAACGTCCGGTTCTCCCGGTCGCGGCGACGGATCACCGCGACGGTCGTCGTGCCCGCGCACGAGCTCGACGCGACGACCCCAGAGCTCGACGCCCTGCTGCCCCACCTCGCCGAGCTCGCGGCGACGGTGGCCGCGCGCTGCGCCCCCGACGCCCCGGACGCGGTCCGTGCGGCGCTCGCGGGCGCTTTCGAGCGGGCGGTCGCGACGGCGACCCGCGCCTGAGCGGAGCGGGGAGTCGAGGCGCGGGCGCAGTCCCGGACGCCGGTATCGGCCGTGGGACGATGTCGCGCATGACCGAGCTGACCCTGCACGACGACGCGAAGCGGCGCATGGTGCGCACCAACCTGATGCTCATCGGGATCCTGGCGCCGCTCCTCGGGCTGAACGCGGTCACGCTCGCGATCACCACGCGGAGCATCGCGCTCCCGCTCGTCTTCCTGGGCCTCGTGCTCGCCATGATCCCGCTGACGTACGCCCTCGCCCGCCAGGTGGCCGACAAGTCGCGCGTCACGTTCGGTGACGGGACCCTCACGGTCCAGGGGTGGGGCGGTCGAAGACGTTCACGGTCGAGGACATGGAACGCGTCGTCACGATCGACAGCATGGGATTCGCCGGCGCCGCGCCCACCCATCACCTCGTCGTCGTCGGACCGCGCAAGCGTCTCCTCCTGCTCGTGGGACAGATGTGGGACCGCGAGCAGCTCTCCGCCCTCGCGCTCGACCTCGCCGGTCGCGGCGTCCCGCTCACGCCGATTCGTCAGCCCGTCACGCCGACCCAGCTCCGTGCCCTCGACCCGCGCCTCGTGCCGTGGCGCCAGGCCCACCCCGTCGCCGTCAGCCTGCTCGTCGGCCTCGGTGTGCTCCTCGTCCTCGTCACGCTGTTCGTCGTCGTGGTCGCGATCCTGGTCTGAGCTGCGCGCTCGGCGCAGGGGCGGCGGGCGGCGCGTCCCCGGGGGATGCTGGGCGGATGGAGATCGAGGCCGTCGGCGAGGTGTGGCACTGGCGGGGGCCCGCGCCCTTCCACTTCGTGACCGTGCCCGACGCCGAGAGCGCCCGCATCCACGAGGTCGCGGCCCTCGTGACCTACGGCTGGGGCATGATCCCGGTCTCGGCGCGCATCGGGGGCACGACCTGGACGACGTCGCTGTTCGCCAAGGACGGCCTGTACGTCGTGCCGCTCAAGGACGCGATCCGTGCGGCAGAGGGCGTCGAGCTGGGCGACACCGTCACCGTGCAGCTGACGCTCGACGTCACGCGCTGAGGGGATCCCGGGGGGCCGTGGCCCCGGCGGCGCTCGCGGCCGGGGACCCGGTCCCGGCCTGTGCCCGCGCGACGTGCGAGCGCGCGTGCTCGATCGCGGGCGACAGGTCGGCGAACAGGTGCTTCTCGTGGCGCAGCTCGTCGAGCACGCCGACGCGTGTCAGGACAGGTAGGTGGGCGGGCTGGATGCCCTTGACCAGGACCGTGACGCCCGAGCGCTCGAGGTCCGCGACCAGCTCGCCCAGCGCGTGGGCGCCCGTCGCGTCGACGAGGCGCAGGTGCGAGAGCCGCAGGACGACGACGAGGGCGTCCTGGTCGTCGCGGATCTGCGCGTGGATGCGGTCGGACGCACCGAAGAACATGGCACCGTCGAGCCGGTAGAGCGCGATGTGCTCGTCGCCCGGCAGGGCCGGTCCGGGCAGCGGCTCGCGGTGCACGGCCGCGGCCTTCGCGACCGACCGCAGCGCGAAGAACGCCGCGACGAGGAGCCCGATCTGCACGGCCTCGATGAGGTCGACGGCGATCGTCACGACCGCGGTCACGACGAGCACGACGGCGTCGGCCCGGGTCGAGGTCAGCACGGCACGGAGGGTCGCGACCGAGACCATGCGTGCCGCGGTGACCATGAGGACACCGGCCAGGGCCGCGAGCGGGATCGCCGAGACGGGTCCGGTCGCCAGGTAGATGACGCCCAGGATCACGACCGAGTGCACGACGGCCGCGAGCCGCGTCCGGGCACCCGCGCGCACGTTGACCGCGGTCCGCGCGATCGCACCCGTCGCCGGCATGCCGCCGAACACGCCGCTCGCGATCGACGCCAGGCCCTGGCCCACGAGCTCGCGGTCGGGGTCGTAGCGGTGGGAGCCGTCGTCGGGCACGGTCGTGGCGCCCGACGGTCCGCGTGACGGCCTGACGGTTCCGGAACGTGCGGGCCCGCCCTGCGCGGGCGACGGCATCGCCGCTGCGACGCGGGCCGAGAGGAGGGACTCGATCGCGGCGAGCGCCGCGACCGCGACCGCGGGGCCGATCAGCGACCGCAGCATGCCCGCGTCGAGGTGCGGCACGGTCGGGAGCGGCAGGGAGTCGGGCAGGATGCCGATGCGTGCGACGGGGGCGCCCGTGAGCTGGACGACGACGGTCGCGAGCACGACCGCGACGAGCGACGCGGGCAGCGCGGGTGCGACGCGCGGCAGGACCAGCATCACGACGGCGACGAGCGCCACGGTGCCGAGCGTCCACAGGGCCGCGGGGCCGTTCGCGAACGCGGCGACGACCGAGTCGACGGCGACGACCAGCGGGTTGCCGCCCACCGTGCCCGTAACGCCCAGGGCCGCGGGGACCTGCTGGAGGAAGATGATCGCGGCGATCCCGGCCGTGAACCCCTCGACCACGGGCCACGGGATGAACGTCACGACGCGCCCGAGCCGCGTCACCCCGGCCAGCAGCACGACGACGCCCGCGAGGATCGCGACGAGCGGTACCGCCGCGGGGCCGTGCTGGGCGACGATCGGGGCGAGGACGACGGCCATTGCGCCGGTCGGCCCGCTGACCTGGACGCGCGAGCCGCCGAACACCGCGGCCACGATGCCCGCGACCACGGCCGTCACGAGCCCAGGACCGGGTCCGACCCCGGCACTCACACCGAACGCGAGGGCGAGCGGCAGGGCGACCACGCCGACCGTGATCCCCGCGAGGAGGTCGGCGCGCAGCGTCCGGGGCCGCAGGTCGACGTCGGCCCGCGAAGGGAGCAGGTCGCGCGGGGACCGGGCGGAGCGCGGTGAGCGGGCCGAGCGGGTCGGCGGGTTCGAGCCGACGGGCAGGGGCGGGCCTGACGGCCGGGGCGCCCGGGTCACTGCCCGGTCCGTTCGCTCTCCCCTTGGAGGGGAGGCAGCTCGTCCGCGGCGGCGAGCTGTCGCCCGGACGCGTCGAGAGTCTCGCGCAGGAACGCGCGCGCGACGACGAGCAGCTCGGCGACGAGCGGCCGGCTCAGCCGGTAGACGACCGTGTTGCCCGTGCGCGACGACGTCACGACACCGGCGCGCTTGAGCACGGCGAGGTGCTGGGACAGGACCGAGGCCTCGACGCCCGTCGCGGCGAGCAGGTCGCTCACGGGGGCCTCGTGGCCGGTCGCGGCGCTGAGCACCTCGAGCGCCTGGATGCGGGTGGGGTGCGCGAGGGAGCGGAACAGCTCGGCCTTGATCGCGTAGAGCGGCGCCGTGGTGGCGGTGGTGGGCACAGGACCTCCTGGAGACTTGGCGAGTTTAGCAACTCCTCAATCCATCGTTCTTCTCCGCTCGCCTCCTTCTCCCGTGGCATCATCGCGGCGTGCCCCTCCTCACCGAGCCCACCGTCCGCCCCGGCCACCTCAGCGCACAGCCGATGCCCGTCCTCGCGGGCGACGGGCTGACGCTGCGCCCCTGGGTCCGGGCCGACGCCCCGACCCTCCTCGCCGCGTACCAGGACCCGGCGATCCAGCTCTGGCACGCCCGCGCGATGGCCGACCTCGCGGAGGCCGAGGGGTGGGTCGACTCACGGCACGAGCACTGGGTGCAGGAGGCGGCCGGGGACTGGGCGGTCGAGTCCGACGGCGTCGTGGTCGGCCGCACCGCCCTGCACCACCTGGACCTGCACGAGGGCGGGGGAGAGGTCGGCTACTGGGTCCTGCCTGCCGCGCGGGGCCGCCGGGTCGCGCCCCGGGCCGTCGGGCTGCTGGTCGCCTGGGCGTTCGAGGACCTCGGCCTGCACAGGCTGCGACTCGTGCACTCGACGCGCAACGAGGCGTCCTGCAAGGTCGCGCTCGCCGCGGGATTCGTGCCCGAGGGCACGCTCCGGGAGAGCGGCAAGCACGTCGACGGCTGGCACGACATGCACCTGCACGCCCGCCTCGCGGGCTGATCCCGGCCTCATCTGGCCCTCATCAGCGGTGGCTACGCTCGCCGAGCCATCACCTATCCGGACGTCACGGCGCTTTCTCCGCAGAGCGCCGCCTGTCCGCACGCTCTCGACGAGGAGACCAGATGCCTGCTGCCGGACCCCAGACCTTGCCCTCGCCTGCCTTGCCTGCCTCGACGGCCCTGACCGGCGACCGGCCCGCGCGGCCTGGTCTCCTCGGGCGGTCGGACGCCGTGGCCGTCGCCCTCGCCGCCCACCTGACGCGGTGGTCGGTCCCCGCGCTCCGGGTCACGCTCGGCCTGGTGTTCCTGGGATTCGGGGTGCTCAAGTTCTTCCCCGGGGCGAGCCCCGCGGAGCAGATCGTCACGCAGACGGTCGGGGCGCTGACCTTCGGCGTCGTCGAGGGGACGGCGGCGGTCGTCCTGACGGCGGTCGTGGAGACCGTCATCGGGCTGACGCTCTTGACGGGGCGATGGTTGAAGGTCGGCCTGGTCGTGCTCGCGGTCGCGCTGGTCGGCATGATGTCACCCGTGGTGCTCTTCCCCGGCGAGCTCTTCGGCGACGGCGTGACGCTCCTGGGCCAGTACGTCCTCAAGGACGTCGTGTTCGTCGCCGCGGCGGCCGTGGTCGCGGCCGTCACGCTCGGGGCACGGCTGACGTGCGACGCGCGCTGACGCGCTGAGACCTGCCGCAGCCCGCCGGCGCCCCGCTCGTGACGCCGTCGGGCGGGGGGTGGTGCAGCGCGCCGCAGGAGTCCCAGATGGCGCCGAACGCGGGGATGCCCCGCGACTCGAGGCCCTCGACGACCTGGAACGTCGTCGGACGGTTCGAGATGCAGATGACGGCCTCGGCGCCGGTCGTGCGCACCGCGTCGAGCGCGAGGGCCACGAGGTCGGGCTTGCCCAGCGCGCGCGTGTCCCACACGAGGGCGTCCGGCAGCGACTGCGTGATCTCGCCGACGAGCCCGGGGCCGAACGTGGCCTCGGGCGTACGGGTGACCCAGACCAGGTGGGCGGGCGCACCTGCGAGCAGGCTGGGCAGGCACGGGCCGATCCCGCTGCCCGTCGTGATCCACACGACCTTGCGGAAGAGCTTGCCGACGTTCCCCGCCCCGGCCGTGGGCACGCCGCGGACCCACACGTGGTCCGGCGGGGAGTCGATGAACGACCCCGTCCAGTCGCCCGCCCGGGAGATCGCCAGACGCAGCTCGGGTCGGCTCGGCGTGACGAGGTTGGCGAACGGGTGCCACTGCCCGAGCGGGTGCCGGGCGATCGTCGTCGAGGAACCCACGAACGTCTTCGGGTCGTGGTGCAGACGCACGATCGCGACGTGGGACGAGGGCGTGTGCACGTCCACCGCGACCTTGCGCAGGTGCAGCCACGGAAGCCCCACGCACACGACCACGACCGCCAGGACCCACGTCGCGGGGGCGGAGAGGATCGCACCTGACGGGTCGTCCGGCGACAGGTCGCGCGCGAACAGGACCGTCAGGGCCGCGAAGCCCGCGAGGGTCGACCAACCACCGAGCCGGTGGCTCATCTCGAACAGGTCGTGGCGCCTGCGGCGCAGCGGCGCGGTGGCCAGGGCGGCGATCGTCAGCAGCAGCAGCGCGAGGACGACGACGACCCCGAGTGTCGGCCCCGACAGCTCGCCCCGCCCGTCCGGGCTCAGCGCGGTCGCGGCGAACACCGTGAACCACGCGGTCGCGGAGATCGCCGCGCCGACGTGGATCCCGCCCAGGTGGTAGACCTTCGCGAGCCCTGCGCGGACGCGCAGGGGCCACGTCACGGGCGCGCTCGTCGCGAGGCGGAACAGCAGGTTGACGACGTGCTGCTGCCGGATCACGGCCGCGGCCCCGAGGTTCAGCGCGGCCGCCGTGAGGGTCAGGTCGAGACGCGCGGGCGACGACGTGCCGGGGAGCACCGTGACCGCCACCGCCACGTTGATCGCCAGGACCAGGACGACGAGCCGCACGTACGGCATGAGCGCGGGGCGCGTCCACAGGCGCCGCCACCCCGTGAGCAGGGGCGGCAGGTCGGCCTCGTCGGAGGCGCGCGCCAGGGTGGGCGTGGCCGGAAGGTGGTCTGTGGACAGGGGGGAAGTCATACGGTGGCCTCCTCGTCGAGTGCGCTGACCATACTGTGACGGGGACCGCCGGGGCGCGGGATCCACAGGGTGATCTGGCGGCGCACCGCCCCGTGGAGACACAGCCGGCTCCCAGACTTCGCACCTACCCTGGTCGGACGCTCGCCGGAACCGGCGCCCGCGTGCCCCGGCGATCCCGAGACACACCGGAGTCCTCATGAAGAAGCTGCCCGTCGTCCTCACCGCGCTCGTCCTGACCGCCGCCCTCGCGGGGTGCTCGACAGCCGACGGGTCGCCCGCCTCGGGGGACGACAGCGCGTCCGCCGCGAGCGGCTCGGCGGGCACCCCGGCCGAGGTCAACGACGTCGACACGCACTTCGTCGCGATGATGACACCGCACCACGAGCAGGCCGTCGAGATGAGCGAGATCATCCTGGCGGTCGACGGCGTGAGCGAACCGACGCGCGACCTCGCGCAGCGGATCCTCGACGGGCAGGCCGAGGAGATCGAGACCATGCTCGGCTGGGCCGACGCCTGGGCCATGGACGACCTCATGCAGATGCACTCCGTGCACGTCGCGAACGGCATGCTCACGAGCGACCAGATGGGGTCTCTCGCTCGCCTCGCGGACGCGAGCGCGGGTGACGCCACGGCGGTGGCCGCGGCCGAGAAGACGTTCCTCGAGCTCATGCACTCGCACCACGAGGGTGCGATCGCGATGACGCAGGGCGAGATCGAGGGCGGCGGGCACGCCGAGCTCCGGGACCTCGCGCAGGTCATGGTCGACGTGCAGACGGCCGAGATGGCCGAGATCGACACGCTCCTCGGGCGGTAGGTCGCGCTGCGTCGCGGGCGTGGGCGGTGGACCGATGAGTTCCGGCCCTCCGCACGGTCCACCCCCTCGACCATCCGCCGTGCGCACTCCTGGAGGTTCCCGTGACCGACACCCCGACCGTCCCTGCGACCGCCCGGACGCTGCGGGTCCCGGGCGCCACGCTCCACCACGAGGTCAGGGGCCGGGGGCCGCTCGTGGTGCTCGTCGGCGCGCCCATGGACGCCGACGCGTTCGCGCCGCTCGCCGACCTGCTCGCGACCGACCACACCGTCCTGACGACCGACCCGCGCGGGATCCACCGCAGCACGGTCGACGACCCGGACCAGGACACGCCGCCGCAGGTCCGGGCCGACGATCTCGCGCGGCTCCTGACCCACCTCGACGCGGGCCCCGCGACCGTCGTCGGGTCGAGCGGTGGCGCCGTGACCGCGCTCGCTCTCGTCCAGTCGCGCCCCGACCTGGTCAGGACGGTCGTCGCGCACGAGCCGCCGCTGGACGCCCTGATGCCGGACCGTGAGCGGCTGCACGCCGCGACGCGCGAGCTCGTGGAGGATCATCGCGCGGGTGACGTCGTCGGGGCCTGGCGGAAGTTCTTCGCGATCGGCGACATCGACGTCCCGGACGGGATGGTCGAGCAGGTGTTCGGCGGCGAGCGCGACCCGCAGCAGGTTGCGGACGAACGCTTCTGGTTCGCGCACGACCTCCTGGGGACCACGCTCTTCGAGCCCGACGTCGAGGCCCTGCGTGCCTCTCCCGTCCGCGTGGTCGTCGGGGTCGGCGAGGACTCGACCGGTCAGCTCTGCGACCAGACGTCGACGGCGCTCGCAGCCCTGCTCGGCACCACGACGACGCTCTTCCCGGGCGACCACACGGGCTTCGTCGACGACCCGTCGGCCTTCGCCCAGCGTTTGCGCAGGGTGCTCCGCACCGCTTGAGCCGCCCCGGATCGACCGCCCACCCGACCCACAGACACGAGGAGCACCATGTCATTTCAGGCCTACCTGGACGCCGTCGAGGACAAGACCGGGCTCACCCCCCGCCAGCTCGTGACGATCGCGCAGGAGAAGGGCTACGACGACCCGTCCGTCAAGGCCGGCGTGATCGTGGAGTGGCTCAAGGAGGACTACGGCCTGGGGCGCGGCCACGCGATGGCGATCGTCCACGTGATCAAGAAGGGGCCGACGATCGACAGCAAGCACGTCGGCTCGACCGGCACGCACCGCGACGAGTCGGACACCCTGTGGCTGGACGGCAGGGCGACCAAGCCCGCCTGAGCCCGGCTCGGCCGGTCTGCCCGACGGCGGCTCGCACCTTCCGCGTGCGGGTGCGGTCCGTCGTCGAGGTGGACATGTGTCCGACTCGCGAGGTTCGTTACCTCATTGTGACAATCCCGTGGTTGCCATGTACGGTCGATTCTGCTCCGCAGAGAACCTTCTCGCTGGAGTGCTCCGGTGGACGCCGAACCCTGTCACCTCCGGAGCCACGAACTACACCCATGGCAGGGGTGGGGGACCCAATCTTGTGGGCACCGGAGACGGTGTCCTTGGGGTGAAGCCGGTCGGACCTCGGTCCGCCCGGCCGGGCAGAAGATTCTCCGGCCCGAACCCGACAGCTGACCTCTCAGGCGTCCAGGAGAAACACACGTGACCTCACGCCCACGTGCGCGCCACCGTGCCGCGCACCGCCCCATCACCCCCTTGACCTCGCTCGGCCGGTCTGCCGCGTCCGGCGCCAACGCCGTCGTGCGTCGTAGCGCGGTCGTCGCCGCCTCGTCCGGCCTGCTGATCTCGGTCTTCACGGCCCCCGCGAACGCCGCCCCTGCCTCGGACGAGTCGAAGTCCATCGGCTCGGTCGACCTCGCCGCCGTGACCGCCCAGGCCCGCGAGGCCCTCCAGACCAGCCCCGCGATCACCGTCGCCGCCGACGCGGTGCTGCCGATCGAGCAGGCCTCGGTCGCGGTCACCCCCGCTCCCGAGCCCGAGCCCGAGCCGGCGCCCGCGCCGGTCGCTGCTCCCGCCCCCGAGCGTTCCGCGGCCGCTTCGCGCAGCGTCGAGCGCGCGCAGCCCGCAGCGGCCAAGGCCGTCGCCGCCCCGGCGGCCTCGGCCTCCGGCTCGGCCGCCGTCGACATCGCCCTGAAGTACGTGGGCGTGCCCTACGTCTACGGCGGTTCCTCGCCGAGCGGGTTCGACTGCTCCGGTCTGACGCAGTACGTGTACGCGCAGCTCGGCGTCTCGCTGCCCCACCAGTCGGGTGCCCAGCGCGACGCGGGCACGCCCGTCTCGGCCGCCGAGGCCCGTCCGGGCGACCTCATCTGGACCCCCGGCCACGTCGCGATCTACGCCGGCAACGGGATGCAGATCGAGGCCACGACCCCGGGCAGCACCGTCAAGCACAGCAAGATCTGGCAGAACAACCCGACGTTCATCCGCGTCGGCTGACCCGCTGCCCACGAGGCCCCGTCCACAGTCCTGTGGACGGGGCCTCGTGCGTTCCCGGCGCGTCCTGACCGCCCGACGGCAGCCGGTTCCTCGCTGACGGGGAGCGGGCGGGCGTCGGTATGCTCCACGCCATGCGGATCCCCAAGGTCGTGGTCGGGTGGACGGTCGCGGCCGTCGTCCTCGTCGGGCCGTTCGTCGTCTGGGTCGCGACCTGGACGACGACCGAGCTGACGTGCTTCACCGAGGACGACCTGGTCTCGCACACGAACCGCTCCACGACGTACTACGAGGTGCGGACGTCCTGCGGGGTGCTCCGGGTCACCGAGAACCGCCAGAGCCGGTTGGACGACGCGATCGACGCCGGGCAGACGTACCGGATGACGATCGAGGACCGGACCATCGTGCGGTGGCTGATCGATGTCGAGGAGACGTGAGGGTGCCCTCGCGTGCGCCTCGCCGTCCGGCTCGCTCGTGAGCGCGGGCGGAGGGTCAGCCCACGAAGAGGCAGAACGGGTGCCCGGCCGGGTCGGCGTAGACGCGCAGGGGCTCGACCGGGTCGTCCGACCGGTCGCGCAGCAGGCGGGCCCCCAGGGCGACGGCGCGCTCGTGCTGGACGTCGAGCGTGTCGCGGTCGGGGACCGTGCAGTCGAGATGGACCTGTTGCGGGACGGCCGGGTCGGGCCAGGTCGAGGGCGGCAGGTGCTCGACCTGCTGGAACGCCAGGGGGACGCCCCCGGGCGAGCGCAGCACGAGCCAGTCCTGCCCGTTCGGGTCGGCGGCGCCCTCGGCCGGGGGCTCGTCGCCCGGGCGGTACTCCAGCCCGAGCAGGGCGCGGTAGAACTCGGCGAGGCCGCGGGCGTCGGTCGTGTCGAGCACGACCTGTCGGACGGTCGGGAACGTGGTCATCGGGCACCTCCGTGGGAGGACGGTCTGGCGGGACGACGTCGTGGTGGCGCCGGACCAGGGTCTGCTTCCTGACCTTCTCGAACCGGTCGGCGGGCGACCGGACGACCCGTGTCCGTCCCTGCCGTCAGGTCGGCCACCTCTCCGGAGTGTGGCACGGGACCGGCGACGGCACTCGCCGAGGGAGGTGCCCACCGTCCGGCCGGTGCCTGACGGAACGGTTCGAGCCCGTCACACGACGACGGTCGCCACGAGGACCACCGCGAGCAGCACCAGGTAGGCCCGGGCGTGCACGCGGTCGGGCATCCGGCCGACGAACCGGCGCGTGAGCACGATCCCCAGGACGGATCCGACCGCCAGGCCGACGAACGCCGAGAGGTCGACGTAGCCGAGGTGGCCGGCCCCGACGACCGACGCCGACGCGCCCCCGGCCACCACGTAGGTGATCGAGGCGGCGACGGCGACGGGCAGGCCGAGCGGGTTGGCGAGACCGGCGGAGTCCGTCATGGACCAGCCGTGGCGGCGGAAGAGCGGGACCGTCATGACGCTGCCACCCACGCCCAGCAGTGCCGCGACCGCGCCCACCGAGGGCCCGACGACCAGGGTCGTCGTCCGGCCCAGCGGGCGCGCGGGTCGTGCCGTGGCGAGGAACCCCGGGCGCAGCACCGCGTGGAGGAGCGTGACGGCGAGGTAGACGACGAACGCCCATCGCAGCACCTCGCCCGGCACGAAGCCGGCGACCGAGGCGCCGAGCGCCGCGCCGATGGCGATGAACGCCGTGAGGGGCCAGAGCGCGTCGGTCCTCAGTGTCCCTGCACGGTGCTGGGCGAACGTCGCGACGCCCGCGTTGACGACCATGACCGCGGACGAGGTGGCGACCGCGACGTGCATCCCCAGGTCTTCGGTGAGCGGTGCGGATCCCGGTCCCGAGAGGAGCCAGAGCAGCAACGGGACGATCATGAAGCCGCCGCCGAAGCCGAAGAGGACGGTGGTGACGCCGGTGAGGCATCCGGACAGGAGCAGGACGAGAAACATCAGGGTCCACGCTAGGAAGCGAACCCGTGGCGTGCATCCGCGGAAGTGCCAGGTTCCTTCGCGATCACGCCAGGGCTCGCTAGGGTCGTGGTGTGCGCAACACCCCGATCGACCAGGTCGACGACGTCCCGCGAGACGTCGTCCCGATCGGCACCGACTACGCGATGGGCGAGGTGCTCCCCCCGCACCGTCACCGCCGGGCACAGCTGTTGTACGGGGCGACCGGGGTCATGCACGTCGAGACGGACGACGGCAGCTGGGCCGTCCCGACGCACCGCGCCGTGTGGATCCCGCCGGAGACCGTCCACCAGGTCACCATGTACGGCGTCAGCACGTGCAGCCTCTACGTCGAGCCCGTCGCCGCGCCGTGGGGACCGGCCACGTGCGAGGTCGTGACGGTCTCGCCCCTCGCCCGGCAGCTCCTCCTCGAGGCGGTCGACCTGCCCGCGGAGTACGACGAGCACGGCCGGGACGGCGCCCTGGTGCGGCTGCTCCTGTTCGAGGTGTCGCGCATGACGCCCCTGCCGCTGCACGTCCCGCTGCCGAACGACCGTGCGCTGCTCGCGATGTGCCGCGCCTTCCTCGACGCCCCGGACGCCCATGCCTCGCCCGCGACCTGGGCGGCCGCGCTGCACGTGAGCCTGCGGACGTTCAACCGCCGTTTCGGGGCGCAGACCGGCCTGACCTTCGACCGGTGGCGACAGCGTGCGTGCGTGCTGGCCGCCCTGCCCCGGCTCGCGGCGGGGGAGTCCGTGACGCGCGTCGCCGGCGCGCTGGGGTACGAGAGCCCGGCTGCCTTCTCGACCATGTTCCGCCGGGTGCTCGACGCGAGCCCGCAGGACTACCTCGGCACGGGTGCGCGCCCTGGTCCTCGCGGCCCCGTGGCATCCTGACCGGGTGCGCGTCGAGCCGGTCAGCCCCGAGGTCCTGGTCGCGCGGGTCGCCGCGCTCGTCGCGGGCCACCCCTGTGCCGGTGGTGCGGTGCGCGTGCTCGTCGACGGCCACCCCTCGACGCACCCGGAGACGCTCGCCGACCAGCTCGTCGAACCCCTGCGCGTCGCGGGCCGCCCGACGGCGCGCATCGGTGTGCGGGGCTTCCTGCGGCCCGCGTCGCTGCGGCTCGAGCACGGCCACGAGGACCCGGACTCGTTGCTCGACGAGTGGATCGACGTCGGGGCGCTGAACCGGGAGGTGCTGACCGCCGTCGGGCCGGACGGGGACGGGCGCTACCTGCCGAGCCTGCGCGACCCCGTGACGTCGCGCTCGACGCGCGCCGACTACGTCGAGGCGCCCCCGGGGCTGGTCGTGCTGCTCGACGGGTCGCTGTCGCTCGGGCGCGGGCTCGACGTCGACCTGACCGTCCACCTGGCGCTCCAGGACGCGACCCTCGCGCGGCGCACGCCACCTGCGGACGCCTGGACGCTGCCCGCGTACGCGCGGTACCGGGCAGAGGTCGCCCCGGAGCGGGACGCCGACGTGGTCGTGCGCGTCGACGACGCACGGCGCCCCGCGTGGGTCGACGTCCGGTAGGGTCTGCGCAGCGTCGCGTGCCGGTGGCAGACCGTGCCAGGTATGGAGGCGCCGGACACGAAGGAGCACGACGATGACGACGTCGACCCCTTCGCCCTCGCGTGACTGAGGGCGAGAAGACCAGGCTCGTCGCCTGGAGCCGCGAGCTGCGCGCCGTGCACGCCCGGCTGCGCGAGGCGCTGCGCGCGACCCGGGCCGCGCTCGACGACGGAGAGCCCGCCGAACCCGCGACCCGCGACCTGCTGCTGTTCTGCCACGGCTTCTGCACCGCCCTGACGGGCCACCACGAGGGCGAGGACCGCGAGCTGTTCCCCGCGATCGCGGCCGCCCACCCCGAGCTGGTCGGGACCCTGCGCAACCTGAGGCAGGACCACTCGATGATCGCGCACCTGCTGAGCGGGCTGCTGGCCGCGGTCGACCGGGCGGCGACGCCGGACGAGCTCGACCGTCACCTCGAGGGGGTCGCCGCGATCATGGAGTCCCACTTCCGCTACGAGGAGCGCGCGCTGCTCACGGTGCTCGACTCGCTCGCGCTCGACGCCGACGTCCGCGACGTCCTGGGACCGCTCTAGCGCGCCCGGGCGGCGCGTGCCCGACGGCGGCGCGTGCCCGACGGCGGCGCGCCCGGCCGCGTGCCTCAGCGCACCTCGGAGCCCGGGTTGAGCGCGTCCCACCGCTCGCGCGAGGCCGCGATGCCGTCGCGGTGGTCGGCCGACCAGTCGGCCAGGACCTTGACCAGCCGCGTGAGGCTGTGGCCCGACGCGGTGAGCTCGTACTCGACCTGCGGGGGCACGGTCGCGAACACCGTGCGCGTGACCAGGCCGTCCCGTTCGAGCCGGCGCACCGTGAGCGTGAGCATGCGCTGCGAGATCCCCGGGACCGCGCGCTGGAGCTCGCGGAACCGCCGGACCCCCTGGGCGAGCTCGACCACGACGAGCACCGACCACTTGTCGCCGATCCGGTCGAGGACGTCACGGATGCCGCAGTCCTCGTGCGGTTCGCCGCACGAGACGACGGGGGACGTGGTCACTGCGGTGTGCCCTGCTGACATCGAAGTGCCTCCTTACGGTCGGTCCTGGTCCGCGGCGACGATGGTCCCGCTCGTGAAGACAACCACACCATCGGAAGGACCTGCCCATGCTGCTCGTCACCGGAACCTCCGGCGCCCTCGGTGGGGCGGTCGCCGCCCGCCTCGCCGACCGGGACGACGTGCTGAGGGGGTCTCGGGAGCCCCGGGGGCCCGGCGCGCGGCTGGTCGACTTCGACCGGCCCGAGACCCTGCCCGCCGCGCTCGACGGGGTCGACGTGCTCCTCGTGGTCTCGGCGGGGTACGCCGAGGACGACGTCGTGCGGGCACGGCACGGGGCGGTGGTCGACGCCGCGGCGACCGCCGGTGTGCGGCACGTGGTCTACACGAGCCTCGCGGGAACGGCCGAACGGTTGACGATCGCGCTGGCCCACCGGTGGACCGAGGCCCGGCTCGCGGGCGCGCCGTTCGACGTGACGATCCTGCGCAACGGCCTGTACGCCGAGGTCCCGGTCGCACTCGCGGTCGGGTTCACGGCGCAGCCCGACGGCGTGTTCGCGGCTCCGTGGGGAGACGGCGCGGTGTCCGTGGTCCACCGCGACGACCTCGCGGACGTCGCCGCACGGGTGGCCGCCGAGGTGCACGACGACGTCCGCGCGGGTCGGAGGTCAGGGCATGCGGGACGCGTCTACGAGCTCGCCGGGGACGCGCGCCTCACGGGGTCGGACGTCGCCGCGCTCGTCGGTGGCAGGTACGAGGCGGCTCCGCTCGGCGGAACCTGGGACGCGCTGGCCGCAGGGGTCCCGCCCTACCAGGTGGCGCACGCGGCGTCGATCTTCGCGACCCTCGGTGCGGGCTTCCTCGCGCGCGGGGACGACGACGCGGACCACCTGGCGGAGCTGCTCGGACGCCCTCCGCGCCCGGTCACGGACGTGGTGCGGGGAGTGCTGGGTTCCCGCCCGGCACCATGACGCGCGTGGCGCGTGCGACGGCGTCCCGGCGCCACCTCAGCCGCGTGAGACGGTGACCCGCCCGTTGGACGAGGACGCGTCGATCGTGAACTCGCCGTCGGGGTCGTCCGGGACGCTGACGTCCGTGCCGCCCAGGTCGGTCTCGGCGTGCACCCGGTAGCTGCCGTCGGGGACCCGGACCTGGACCTTGCCGTTGTCGGTCGCCGCCCGGACGTCCTGCGGGGTCGTGATCGAGATCTCGACCGATCCGTTCGACGTCTCGGCGTCGATGCCGTCGGTGCCTCCGAGCCGGGTCCCGGTGATCTTGCCGTTGGAGGTCCGCGCGACGATCCGCGCGTCGACGTCGGTGAGGGTGATGGACCCGTTCGACGTCTCGACGTCGACCGCGCCGGTCGCGTCCAGGTCGATGCTGCCGTGCGACGTCTCGCCCGTGACGGGCAGCCCGGCGGGCAGGTCGATCGAGTAGCTCGCGGAGCAGTACCGACCGCACCCGGACAGGACGAGGACGCCGTCCTCGACGCGGTGCGTCTCCTGCTCGGGGTAGGAGCCCGCGTAGTCGACCGTGCGCTCGATGCCGACCTCGGTCGCCGAGCCGTCCCCGCGCAGCGTGACGGAGCCGGCCTCGAGGTCGAGGCGCACCGCGGTGATCTCGTCCGTGACGGTGTAGGTGTCGGTCGCGATCGACCGCGGCCCGAACCCGCACGCCCCGAGCGTCACCGCCGCGACGGCCACCAGGCCCGCCGTCACCAGTCGCCGGTTCGTGGTCCGCATGTCGATCCCCTGTTCGTCGTGTCCGAGGCGTTCGTGGAGTGGTGGGGGCCCCGCCCCCCGGCGGGGCCCACCACCATCGAGGCTAGGGTGCGCGGACCCCTCGGCGACATGGGGTGTTCCCCCCATCTCGCCCTCGGGGTGAACCCCGAGAGCGCTCCGCACCGCAGGCCGGGACACGGGGGTGAACACTCTCCGCTCGCCGAGCGCGCACGAACCCCGGCGCGGTACTCTCGCCCGGGTAGGGAGGTTTCCGACCTACTCATGTCCAGGGGAACGACCGTCGACGGAGACCGGTAGACATGCTTCTTGCAGGAGATCAACGACTGCTCCGGGAGATCAACGCCCGCGCAGTCCTCGAGGTGCTCGACGCCCACGACACGCTCGGACGACCCGAGATCGTCGCGGCCACGGGCCTGTCCAAGACCACCGTGGCGCTCGCGCTGCGCACCTTCGTCGAGCACGGGCTCGTCGAGGAGGCCGGCCTCGACCACGACAGACGCGGCCCCGCAGCCACGCTGTACCGCGTCGACCCCGAGCACGGGTACGCGCTCGCGGTCGACATCGGTCACGTGCGCGTCCGTGTCGCGCTGGTCGACCTCGTCGGCCGCGTCCGAGCCCGCGCCGAGCAGCCGCTGTCCGCGAAGGAGCCCGAGGCGCGCGCGAGCACGGTCGAGAAGCTCGCCGCGCACTGCGTCGCCGCGGTGCGCCACGACACGGGGGCCGAGTCCGTCGCGGTCCGGTGCGCCGTCGTCGGGCTCCCGGCGATCGTGGACGCCGACCACGCCATGGTGCGCCGCGTGCCCGGCCTCGAGAAGGGCGGGCCAACGTTGCACGCGGCCCTCGAGGAAGGCCTCGGCTGTCCCGTCGTGCTCGAGAACGACGTCAACCTCGCCGCGATCGCCGAGCAGCGCACGGGCGCGGGCAAGGGGCTCGACTCGTTCGTGCTGCTGCGCCTGGGGATCGGGCTGGGCGCGGGCATCGTCATCGACGGCAGGCTGCACCGCGGCGCGTCCGGCGGGGCCGGCGAGGTCGCGTTCCTCCCGCAGCCCGGCCGCGCCCTCGGCGCCGAGAGCATCGGCGCCGCGTCGCTCGCGACCTCGGCCAAGGAGGCCGGCCTGCCCGCAGGTCTCGCACCGCACGAGGTCCTCGACCTCGCGGCCGACGGCGACGAGCGTGCCGTCGCGGTCGTCGACGAGCTCGCCGGACGCCTCGCCGTGCTCGTCGCGTCGGTCGCGCTCCTGCTCGAACCGCAGAAGATCTTCCTCGCGGGCGTCGCGCGCGAGGACGCGGTCCTGGGCCGCGTCCAGACCTACCTCGCCGAACGGGTCGGCATCCTGCCGATCGTGGTCGAACCCAGCGCCGTCGCGGCCGACGCCGTGCTGCTCGGCGCCGCGGCCCTCGCGCGGGACGCGCTGCGCGACCAGGCGTTCACGGCCGCGGTACGGCGCGCCGCCGAGTCGGAGGACCTGCCCGACGACGACGCGCCCCTCGACGCAGACCTCACCACCGGCCTCTCCTCCCGAGGAGCCGACGATGCGCGCACCCTCTGACCTCGTGACCCGGCTCGGCCTCCCGCCGGACGCCCGGGCGCTGATCCTCAACGCCGACGACTTCGGCATGTGCCGCGCCGCCAACCGCGCGATCACCGAGCTGCTCGTCGCGGGCCACCTCGACTCCGCGACGCTCATGGTGCCGTGCCCGTGGGCCCCCGAGGCGCTCGCGTTCGCGGCCGACCGCACCGACCTCGACCTGGGCGTGCACCTCGTGCTCACGAGCGAGTGGACCCGGTACCGGTGGCGCCCACTCACCGGGATCGGGACGACCCTCGTCGACGACGCCGGGTACTTCCCGGCCGACTGCCGCAGCGTCGAGCTCCGGGCGAGCGACGCGGACGTCGTGGCCGAGCTCGCCGCCCAGCTCGACGCGGCGCTCGCCGCCGGCATGGACGTCACGCACCTCGACAACCACATGGGCTCGGTCTACGGGCTGGAGACCGGCCGCAGCCTCCTGCCGCAGGTCTTCGGGCTCGCGGCCCGTCACGGCCTGCCGTTCCGGCTGCCGCGCACGGTCGGCCTGGGGCTGCCCGACACGTACCGGTCGGTGCTCGACCAGGCCGCGGCGGCGGCCGACTCGGCCGGCGTCGTGATCCTCGACCACCTCGCCACCCACCCCTTCGAGCTCCTCGGGGAGGGGACGCCCGACGAGGAGGACTTCGCCTCGATGAAGGCGGGCTTCCTCGACCTGCTCCGCGCGACCGAGCCGGGGGTCACCGAGGTCTTCCTGCACCCCATGCTCGACGACGACGAGCTCGGCGACGTCGCCGACCACTCGGTCGCCAAGCGCGGCTTCGAGCGCCGGCTGCTGGCCGACCCCGACGTCGCCGCGACCCTCGCCGAGGAAGGGATCGTGCGCGTCGGCTGGCGCGACCTGCGCGACGTCCAGCGCGGGCTCGAACCCCGGGCGCGAGACGCCTCGGGCGCCCTGTCCGCGCGGGCGAGCGACGCCGTCGGGGGTGCTCGATGAGCGCGCTCACGGCCCTGCGCGACCGCCGTCTGACCGGTCTCCCCACGCGCGGTCAGACCCTCGCCTACGGCGCCTCGGCGTTCCCCGCGAACCTCATGGCGCAGACGTTCTCGGCGTTCGTCGTGTTCTTCTACGTCGACCACCTGCGGCTGCCCGCGGGCTGGGTCGCGGGCGCGATGGTCGCGCACGGCATCCTCAACGCAGTCCTCAACCCGCTCGTCGGCGCGGCCTCCGACCGGCACCGCACCCGCTGGGGGCGCCGCGTCCCGTGGATCGGGCTGGGGATCGTGCCGCTCGTCGCGGCGTTCTCGCTCGTGTGGATGCCTCCCGAGGTCAGCCCCACGGGGCTGCTCGTCTGGTTCCTTGTGGTGGTCGCGGTCTACGACGTCGCGTACGTCGCGGTCGTCCTCAACACCTCGGCGCTCTTCCCGGAGATCTTCCGCACGACGGCGGAGCGCGCCCGGGGCAACACGCCGCGCCAGATCTTCGGCCTGGTCGGGATGATCCTGGGCACCGCCGCGGCACCGCTGCTCTACGGCTCGCCGCTCGGGTGGGTCGGCATGGGACTCGTGCTCGGTGCGCTGTGCCTCGCGTTCTACCTGTGGTCGCTCGCGGGCATGGTCGAGAGGCCCGTCGACGAGGTCGAGGTCAAGGCCCGCGAGGCCGCGCTGCCGCTGCGCGAACAGCTCCGGTACACGTTCGCGAACAAGGCGTTCGTGACGTACGTCCTGGGGTCCCTGCTGCTCCAGTCCACGACCGCGCTCCTGCTCGCGTCGGTGCCGTTCTACGTGCGCTACGTGCTGGGCGGTGCCGAGGCCGACGCGACGCTCGTGCTCGCGCCGATCTTCGTCGTCGCGATCCCCGCGATCGTCGGCTGGTCCTGGGTGGTCCGCAAGGTCGGGCCGCGCCGGGCGTTGCTGTGGTCGGTCGCGGCGTACGGCGTGGCCGTGGGGCTGTTCATGCTGCCCGGGTCGCTGCCGGGGGCCATGGCCGTGGCCGGGCTCGTGGGCATCGGGGTCGCGGGCATGATGCAGCTCCTCGAGGTCGCGCTCGGCCAGGTCATCGACGACGACGAGCGGCGGACCGGGCTGCGCCGCGAGGGCATGTACTTCGGGGTCAACGGGTTCGTGGTGCGCGGCTCGGTGATCGTGCAGGCGGTCGTCATCGCGGCGGTCCTCGGCGCGACGGGCTACGACGCCGGTCTCTCGGTGGCGGACCAGCCCGAGGCCGTGTCGACCGGGATCCGCGTGCTCATGGGCGGCGTGCCGCTCGTGGTGGCCGGGCTGGCCTGGCTCTGCTTCTGGGTGTACCCCTTGCGCGGGCTGGACGTGCCCGGCGCCGCCGGTGACGACGAGCCGCGGAGTGTCGAGGCGCTGAGCCGCTGATCCCGACGCCTCGATGACGTGTCGGAGATGACGTGTCAGAGTGGGCGTGACCCATGGGTCACGCCCACTCTGACACGTCGGTCAGGACAAGGGCTCGACGAGGGAGAGGACGACCCCGATGACGTGGTGGATCTGCCGGACGTGCGCCGTCGAGCACGCGGACCGTCCCGAGGTGTGCGCGATCTGCGCCGACGAGCGCCAGTGGGTGCCCGCGGACGGTCAGGCGTGGACGACGCTCGACGAGCTCGCGGCCGAGGGGCACGAGGTCTCGGTGACCGAGCTCGAACCGGACCTCTTCGCGCTCGCGGGGCACCCCGGGGTCGGCATCGGGCAGGAGTCCAAGATCGTGCGGACGTCGGCCGGGATGCTGCTGTGGGACCCGGTCGGGTACCTGGACGACGACGCCGTGCGCCAGGTCCGGGCGCTCGGCGAGGTCGTGGCCGTCGTCGCGAGCCACCCGCACATGTTCGGGGTCCAGGTCGAGTGGAGCCGCGCGCTGGGGGACGTGCCCGTCCTCGTCGCCGAGGCCGACGCGGGGTGGGTCGCCCGCCCCGACCCGGTGATCGAGACGTGGTCCGAGGACCGCGAGATCCTGCCGGGCGTGACGCTCTCCCAGCCGGGCGGGCACTTCCCCGGCAGTGCCGTCGTCCACTGGGCGGCCGGTGCGCAGGGGCGTGGCGTCCTGCTCAGCGGTGACACGATCTTCGCGAACCCAGACCGCACGTCGGTGAGCTTCATGCGCAGCTACCCCAACCGGATCCCGCTGTCGGGGGCCGTGGTGGACCGGGTCGCGACCCATGTCGAGCGCTTCGCGTTCGACCGGCTCTACAACAACTTCGAGGGCGTGATCCCCGTGGGTGCGCGGGGCGTCGTGCGCCGGTCCGCGGACCGGCACGCGGCGTGGGTGCGCGGGGACTTCGACCACCTCACGTAGGGCTGCGGCTCGTCGCCGAGCGCTTCGCCGACGGACGGCCCGAGCTGCACGCTCGACGTACAGGGATATCGGCGACAGGATGTCCGCGTGAGCACCGGACCAGCGCTGGACCCCGAGATCCTGGACTTCTACACCGACCGCTACCGCGAGGAGCGTCGCCTCCATGCGACCGCTCACGGTCGCCTCGAGCTGCTGCGCACGCGCGAGCTCCTGAGCAGGTTCCTCCCGGCAGCCCCCGCAAGGGTGGTCGACGTCGGGGGTGCGACCGGGGTGCATGCGGCCTGGCTCGCGGACGCCGGGTACGACGTCGACCTGATCGACCCCGTGCCGTCGCACGTGGCCCGTGCGGCGGAGATCCCGGGGGTGCGTGCGCAGGTCGGGGACGCGCGGGAGCTGCCCTTCACGGACTCCTCGGCGGACGCCGTGCTCGTCCTGGGGCCGCTCTACCACCTCACGGAGCGGCCCGACCGGTTGCTCGCACTCCGTGAGGCGGCGCGCGTGGCGCGCAGCGGAGGCGTCGTGGTCGCCGCGGCGATCAGCCGGTACGCGGGGCTCCTGGAGCTCGCGGCCGTGGGGGAGGTGTCGGACGAGACGGAGGCGTCGCTGCGTCGCGCTGTCGAGACCGGCCTGCACGACCCGCGGTCCGGCTTCACGACCGCGTACTTCCACCGTCCCGACGAGCTCGCGGGGGAGCTCGAGGACGCGGGGCTGGGGACGGTCGCGGTCTACGGTGTCGAGGGGCCGAGCGCCCCGGCGCTCGACAACCTGCCGCTGGACGAGGCCGAGCCCCTGCTGGGTTCCGCGGTCCGGGCGGCGCGCCTGCTCGAGCAGGACCCGGCGATGATCGCCGCGAGCCCGCACTTCCTGGCCGTCGGCCTCGTGGGCTGACCGTCCACGACACGCTTGTGCAATCCGTCACAAGCGTCGCGACTTCGGTCCCCGGAGATGCGACGATCGAGACAGCCGAGGTCCCACGACGGAGGAGACTGCCATGAGACCGCTCGTACGACGGACCGCCGCTGCGGCGCTCCTGGTCGGAGCGCTGCTCCTGACCCGACGCCTGACCATGACCTGGGGGACCCGCGACGGCGAGCCGTCCGAGCCGCTCGCGGGCGACGAGATCGTCCCCGACGCCGACGCGGTCGCGACCCGCGCCGTCACGATCGACGCCCCGCCGCGCGAGGTGTGGAAGTGGGTCCTGCAGCTCGGCCAGGGGCGCGGAGGCTTCTACAGCTACGAGTGGCTCGAGAACCTCGTGGGCTGCGACATCGAGAACGCGGACCGGGTCGATCCCCGGTGGCAGCGTCTCGCGGTCGGCGACGACGTGCGCCTCCACCCCGACGTCGCGCTGCGCGTCGCCGCGATGGTCCCGGACCGGCACCTCGTGCTGCGGGGAGCGGTGCCGGTCGGTGCGTCGGCGCCGCCGTACGACTTCACCTGGTCGTTCGTGCTGCGCCCCGTCGCCGACGGCGCCACGCGCCTCGTCGTGCGCGAGCGCTACGGGTACACGCGCTGGTGGTCCGGGGCGATCGTCGAACCGGTCCAGCCCGTCAGCTTCCTCATGAGCGCGCGCATGCTGCGCGGCATCCGCGACCGCGCCGAGGGGCGCGTGGGCGAGAAGGCCGCCTGAGGCGAGCGGCGCCGTCGGGCGGGAGATCTTGCCCGACGGCGCCGCTCACCGTCAGCGGTGCGTCCTGCGCCCGTCGCCCGCCAGCACGGGCGGGGGCCTCAGTGCGTCACGACCGGCGCCGTCGAGCGGCGACCCGCAGCGTCGCACCGCCCGCGACCAGGAGCATCGCGCCCCCGAGGAGAGCGAGCGGCACCGTGACGCCGGTGTTCGAGAGCCGGTCGACCCCCGGGCCCGGGCGTGCCGGGTTCGTGTCGAGCGTGTTGGTCACGACGACCCCGACCACGGTGCCGTCGCCGACGCGGACCTGCTCGGTGCTGAGGACGGCCTCGGTCCAGGTGGCACCGGCGACCGGCGCGGGCGCCTCCTCGACGAGCGTCACGAGGGCGCCGTAGGGGAGGGGCTCGCTGACGCCGGGCACGCCGTCGGCCGTGACGACCACGGTGCCCTCGCCCGCTGCGAAGCCGTCCCCCGCGGGGTACGTGTAGCGCACGACGAACTCGGCGTCGGCCGGCAGGAGGTGCGCACCCGTGCCGACGACGTCCTTGCGCACCGAGAGGTACCCGGTCGTCCGCTCGATCGAGTTGACGACGTCGAGCGCGTAGGTCGAGTCCTTCGTGACGACGAAGCTGTTCGCCGCGCCGTACGTCGGGGCCGACCAGGTACCGCCCTCGACGGCCTCGGGCGAGTCCTCGGCGACCGTGACCACGGCCCCGGCGGGGATGTCGCGAACCGTCACGGTGGTGCCGTCACCCGGCACCGAGACCGTCGTCGCTTCGAGGGCCGCCCAGGTGTCCCCGGCAGGATAGGAGTAGGTGAACGTGTACTCGTCCTCGGGCGCGACGAGCGCGGCACCTGACCCCTCGACACGCTTGGAGAGCGCGAACGCACCCACGTCCCGCGAGATCGAGTTGGTGAGCGTGACCTCGCTCGTCGTCCCGTCACCGATCGTCACGACCCTGGGCGCGAAGGTGCCGACCTCGCCCCAGGTCGCTCCTGCGACGTCGGCAGGGGGGAGCTCGGAGAGGGTCAGGACCGCACCGTAGGGCAGGGGACCGCTCGTGACGACCTCGCCGTCCGCCGGCACGACGAGCCGACCGTCGCCAGCGGCGAAGCCCGTGCCCGCGGGGTACGTGTACCGCACGACGAACGTGTCGTCGGCGGGCACGAGCCCTGCGCCGGTCCCCTCGATCGCCTTGCGGACCGAGACGAACCCCGCGTTCAGGGTGATGACGTTGTCGAGGTCGACGGCCACGACGTCGTCCTTGATCACGGTGAACGTCTGCTCGCTGAACGCCGGTTCGCCCCAGGTGCCGCCCTCGACCTCGTCGAGGACCTCCGTGAGCGTGACGCGGGCGCCCGCGGGCACCTGGTCGACCACGATCGCGGGCTCGCCCGCCGTGACGGTCACCTCGCCGGTGCCCGCCTCGTCGATGCCCTGCGCCGGGTCGGCGGGGTAGGACCACCGGACGGTGAACGTGGGGTCGGTCACGAGCCCGGCCCCGTCCCCCGCGAGGCGCTTGGTGAGGCTGAACGCGCCGAGGTCCCGCGTCACGGTGTTGGTGACGGTCACGTCCACGGTGCCGCTCGCGTCGGTCACGAACACCTCGGAGGGCGAGACGGCGGGCGACGACCAGGTGCCGCCCGGGACCTTCGTCGGGGCGGGCTCGGTGAAGCGGACGGTCGCCCCGACCGGGAGGTCGGGGACCGAGACCCGGTCACCCGTGGCGGGCAGGGTCACGCGGCCGCTGCCCGCCCCGATGCCGCGGCCGGGCACGGCGTCCCAGGCGTAGGCCAGGGTGAACGACAGGTCCTGAGGGAGGCGGAGGCCGTCGTCGTTGACGACGACCTTGTGGGCCTGGACGGCTGCGCGGGCGAGGGTCGCCCGGTTGACCAGGCGGATCTCGGTGACGCCACCGAGGTTCGACCGGTCGGCGCCGAAGGTCAGCTCGAGGCGCTCGGAAGTGGTGCCGTCCGGCTGGACGAAGACGGGGTCGGCCCAGGTGACGTTCTCCGGTCCGGTGGGCGCGATCTCCTCGAGGCGGACCGTGGTGCCCTTGAACAGCTCGTCGGTGAGGAACGTCTGGCCGTCGCGCAGCTCGACGGTGCGCTCGTCGGTGACCTGGCCGTCGAGCAGCGCCGTGTAGCGCACGCTGAACGCCGAGGTCAGGGTCGTGTCGCCGTGGAGCTCCTTGGTGAGCTGGAGCTTGCCGAAGTTGCGGCCGACGACGGTGCCGGAGCCCGACCAGCGCGTGGCCTGTCCCGTGACGACGTGCGAGACGTCTCCCTCGATCGTGTACCGGGCCGTGTTCGCGTAGGTGGTGGCCTTGCCCTCGTCGAGGGCGCGGACCGTCCACTCGACGCGGTAGACCGACCCGGTCAGACCGGTGTGACCTGGGGGGAGCGACTCGCCCGCGGCACCGGCGACCGAGGTGAACTCGACCCGCAGCCCGTCCGCGGAGACGGTGACGTCGGAGGGTCCCTTGGCCCGGAGGTCGGCCTGCTCGCGGCCGAGCCGGTCGTAGCTCGTGGAGCGGCCCTCGTAGACGGTGGGCGTGCCGATGAGCTCGTAGGCCGTGGGGTCGAGCACGTCCTCGACGACGACGTCGAGCCCTGCGGGCATGCCGTCGCTCGGCGCGGGGACGGACACCGTCCAGGTGATCGTGTCGGTGAGGTTGTCGTACCAGCCCCACTTGCCCTCGTGCTGGCCCTGGTAGGTGCAGCTCTCCGTGCAGCGGTCGGGGTTGGGCGTGACGGTCACGGTGACGGGGCCGTCGACGGTACCGAAGTCGAACACGTGCTCGACGGTCGAGAGGTTCTCGAGCCAGACGTCGGCCCGGACGGTGAACTCCCCGCTCATGGCGACCTCGTGCCCGTCGACGTACGCGGGGTCCACGGTGCACGTGATGGTCGTGGCGCCCACGACGCACTCCCCGGCCGGATCACCGTCGGGAGAGATCATCGCGAACCGGTCCGCTCGCCCGGTGAGTCCCGCGGGCAGGTCGACGCTCACGCTGACGGGGTTCGTCGCCTCGCCGGGGACGCTCCACCGGACGGTGAGCTCCTGGGTGCTGCCGTCGGCGAGCTCCTGCTTGCTGAACGAGATGCTGTCGACCGAGATCGGGGTCCCGGTCGCCGCATGGGCGGCGGGGATGGTGGTCAGTACCGAGGTGAGCGCGAGGAGGAGGGTCAGCAGGAAGGCGACCGGTGATCGTCGTCCTGTGTGCGTTCTCCGGTCGGGCAGGGCAGTCACGTCTCGCGGGTCCTCTCGTCGCGCGGCGGTGCCGCGGCGCGCCCGGCCGGTCCGGGCACTCCGGGGGAGACATCACCGGTGCGCGGACATGACGTCATATTCCGGTGATACCGGTCACAGAGTTAGACGTGCGTACCAGAATCCGCGCGGAAGGGGGCGCTCACGCCGCTCGACCGTCCGCCGCCCCTCGCCGACGCGCGATGATGGTCGGATGACCACCGTCCCGCACCGAGGCCTCGCGGTCAGCCCGGCCCTGACGATCCCCGAGGGCGAGCTCGCCTGGCGGTTCTCGCGTTCCTCGGGCCCGGGCGGGCAGGGTGTCAACACCACGGACTCGCGCGTCGAGCTGTCGTGGGACGTCGAGGCGTCGGCCGTCCTGTCCGACTCCCAGCGCGCGCGCCTCCTCGCCCGCCTCGACAAGAGGCTCGTCGCCGGGGTGCTCACCGTGACGGCGAGCGAGAACCGCGAGCAGCTCCGCAACCGGGCCGCCGCGCGGACGCGCCTCGCGGTGCTCGTCGCCGAGGGCCTCGCTCCGCCGGCGCGGCAGCGCCGGGCGACCCGCCCCACGCGCGGCTCGCAGGAACGTCGCCTCGCGGCGAAGAAGCAGCGGACCACGACCAAGCAGATGCGCCGCCGCCCCACGGACTGACGGCACCCGACGGACCGACGGCGCCCGACGGCGGCGCGCACCGGGGGCCTCGCCTCACGACCGTCCGGCGGCCGGGACAGCACGACGGCGGCGCACCGGTCCGTGGACCGGCACGCCGCCGTCGTTCGTCGGGCTCAGAGCCCCGGGGAGCTGCGGATCAGAAGAGCGGCTCGGTCGTGATCTCCTCGGCCGACGGGGCGACGACCTGCAGGTCCTCGCCCCAGTTGGAGAACGTCATCTCCATGCTCGTCCCCATGAGGTCCACGACGACCTTGCGCATAAGGTCGTCACCGTCGATCCAGTACTGGTACGTCAGCGTCTCGGGGAGGGCGGCACCTGCGGCGTCGGCCTGCTCCGCGATCGAACCCGTGAGCTTCGTGGTGTCGACCACGACCGTGTAGGGCTGGGCCTTGACGCCGTCGACGTCGACGGGCTCGCCGTCCTTCTCGACGCTCTTGATCGCGCCGTCGAGCGCCTCGACGCTCGCCGTCGGGTCCATCTGCTCGGTGAGGCCCTCGAACGAGGAAGCCATGGGGTTGGTCTCGTCGGCGGGGTCGATCGCGACGAACTTGTTCTGGCTGAGCTCGCCCATGTTCATGTAGAAGACGCCGTCGACGAAGCGGATCTGCATCTCGCCCGAGCCCGGGACCGTCATGGTCATGGCGAGGTTCTGCGAGCCGTCCGTGAAGACGATGTCGCCGGTCATGTCCATGGTGGTGCCCTCGACAGCGGTCGAGGTCGCCATGGTCACGCTGCCCGCCGCGAGCTGCGCGTCGGTGATGCGCTGCACGAAGTTCTCGGCGGTGAGGTCCGACGACGAGTCCTTCGCGGGAGCCTTCTCCCCCTCGGGCGTCGCGGACGAGGAGGACGCGGGGGCGTCGGTTCCCGACGAGCAGGCGGCGAGGCCGAGGACCCCGACGGACGCGACGGACAGGACGGCGATACCGCGGACGAGACGCACGAAGAAAGCTCCCTCAAGGGTGGTGGGGTGAATGGTGGCGTGGTGACCACGGGGTCAACTCTGGGGGGTGGAGGGGGCCCACCGCAATGGGGAGCGCTCCCCATGGTGGGTGATGTCTGCCGGGGGATGGGGCCCTGAGCCGCCGGCACCGGATGCCGACCCCGTCCCACGGTGCGAGCATCGACCTGGCGGGGGCCGCCGTCGGGCAGGCCGTCGCGCGTCGCGCCCGTCTCGCGGAGAGGAGCCCTCGTGCACGCAGCCCTCGTCACGTCGTTCGACCAGCCGCCCCGCTGCGCCGAGATCCCCGACCCCGTGCCCGGCCCGGGCGAGCTCCTCGTGCACGTCCTGGCCGCGGGTCTGCACCCGCGCGTCCGGTCGGGTGCCGCGGGCACGCACTACACGAGCGACGGCGTGCTGCCGCTCGTCCCGGGCTTCGACGGCGTGGGCCGCACCGAGGACGGGCGGCGCGTGTTCTTCGCCGGCCTCCACACCCCGCGCGGGAGCATGGCCGAGCTCGTCGCGGTGCCCGAGGACCACCTCGTGGACCTGCCCGAGGGGCTCGACGACGTGACGTTCGCCGCCGCGATGAACCCGGCGATGTCGGCGTGGCTCGCCCTGCGGCGCCGCGCCGACGTGCGGTCGGGCGAGAGCGTCCTGGTCCTGGGGGCGACGGGCAGCGCCGGGCGCCTCGCGGTCCAGCTCGCCCGTCACCTGGGCGCGAGCCGCGTCGTCGGGGCCGGGCGCGACCCCGCCTCGCTCGAGGTCGTCAGGCGCCTCGGGGCGGACGCGGTCGTGCCGCTCACGGCCGACGACGCGGCCGAGCGTCTCGCCCGCGAGGCCGCGGACGTCGACGTCGTGGTCGACTACGTGTGGGGAGCGCCGACCGAGGGGGCGCTCGCAGCCGTGACGGGGGCGCGGACGGACCCTGCACACCTGCTGCGATGGGTCCACGTCGGTGCGACCGCGGGGCCGACCATCACGTTGCCCGCGGCGACGCTCCGGAAGACGAACGTGCAGGTCAGCGGCAGCGGTCAGGGGTCCGTGCCGCCTGCGGGGATGGTCGCCGCCGTCCGTGAGCTCGCGGCTCTGCTGCCGCAGGTCCGGCCCGAGGTCGACGTCGTGCCGACCCCGCTGCGCGACGTCGAGGCGGCCTGGGGCGCCCGGACGGCGTCGGGCACGCGGATCGTGCTCGTGCCGTGACGCTTCACCCGCTCCTGGGTGCGCAGCGAGCGGCCGGGCCGGGGCAGGATACGCACTGACCCGGTACCGCCCGGTCCCGGGAACCGACGGAAGGACGAGGACATGAGCGAGTCGAAG
Organism: Oerskovia gallyi; assembly: GCF_014836745.1. Taxonomy (NCBI): domain Bacteria; kingdom Bacillati; phylum Actinomycetota; class Actinomycetes; order Micrococcales; family Cellulomonadaceae; genus Oerskovia; species Oerskovia gallyi. The sequence continues at coordinate 67,714 of NZ_JACSQE010000010.1, read as the reverse complement.
GGTGGCGCACTGGGTGGCCTGGGCGGCATCGTCGCGAAGGCCAAGGAGGCGCTGACGGACGAGCGCATCGACCAGGTCGCGGACCTGGTCAAGGGCCGCACGTCGGACTCGGTCGACAAGCACGTCGACACGGTGGCCGAGCAGGCCAAGAAGCTCAACGACAAGTGAGCGGCGAGGGGCGGTCCCGTCGGGGCCGCCCCTCGGTCGTCGGCCGTGGTTCCTGCGGGAGGCCGCCAGGTCGGCGCTGCGGGTGCCCGACGGCGTCGCTCACCGCCGGGGGCGCCCCGACCTGCGCGGGTGGTCACCGCGGGGGTGCCGACCGTGCCGTTGCGGCGCCGGGGCGGTGCCCGCCGGCGCGGCGGCCCAGTGCTCGGGGCGGTCGAGCCCGGTGGGCAGGCGCGTCGCGGCGTCCCCACGGGCCGCAGCGACCTGGGCCTGGGTGAGGAACAGCGCGTCGGTGAGGTCCGCGCCGCGCAGGTCGGTGCCGCGCAGGTCGGCCCCGACGAGGTCGGCGCAGCGCAGGTCAGCCCCCTGCAGGTCGGCGCCGACGAGCAGGGCACCGCGCAGGCTCGCGCCGCGCAGGTCCGTCCCGGCCAGGCGCCGGCCGACGAGGTCCGCGCCCCGGTGGTCGGCGCGACGGCCGCGCGGCTGGTGCGCCGAGCGTGCGCGCGCTCCCTCGCTCGCCCGCAGCAGGAGCGGGTTGACGCTGCCCCGCAGCGCGTCGAGGTGCAGGGCGAGGAGGTCGTCCGGAGTGCCGAGGGAGAGGCGTTCGACCCGGTCCAGGGCAGCGCGCAGGTCTGTGGTCAGCGCGGGGTCGTGGCCGGCGGTCAGCGCCACGGCCTCGGTGAGGTACCACAGCAGCTCGTGGACGTGGCGCAGCACGGGCAGCAGCGCGAACATCGACGTCCGCACCTCGGGGTGCTCGCGCCAGTCCTGCCCGGCGAACGTGACCCGGGAGATCTTCTGGCCCGCACCGAAGCAGTCGTAGACCGTGCACCCCGCGAACCCGCGCGCGCGGAGCTCGGGGTGGATGCCGCACCGGTGGTCCGGCCGCAGGTTGCGGCAGGGCTCGCCCACGTCCTTGTCGATCGGGAAGTCCGACGAGCGCGTGAACGCGAGCGCGACGCAGCACAGGCCGAAGCAGCTCGCGCAGTCGGCGTGCAGGCCGAGGCGCTCACGATCGGTGGAGGGACTCGGCGACGGCATGGGACTCCTGGTGGTGCGGGCGGGTCTCCAGTACATCGCGCTGCCGCTCGGGAGTCGAGCGAGTTCCGGGTGTCCGGTTGTCGCCCTGCGGGTGACGCGGGTACGCCGCAGGGCCGACGTGCGCGCGGGGAGCCCTCGCCCGGACCTCGCCCGCAGGGTCGATGTGCGCCGCGGTCCGCGCGCCTAGCGTGGGAGCAGCGCACCACCCGCCTCCCGTCCTGCGGACCGGAGGTGCCACGGTGTGCCCGACGGCGCTGCACCCGGCGACCGTCCCCGTCGGCCCCGCGCACCACGCCTCGGCCGCAGATCCTTCGGAGCGTGCTGTGCAGAGCAAGGTCGGTCCTGTCCTCGTCGTCGTCGGTTCGATCCTGGGCATCGCCCTGCTCGTGGTGGGCTTCCTGGCGTTGCGCACGGCGATCATCGACCGGCCGATCGACTCGTACTTCCTCACGTACGAGGTCACGTCGGACACGGGGGTCGAGTCGGTCGTCTGGACGCAGGCACCCGCGGGCGACCGCACGGGGACGTCGGTCGAGCAGAGCGCGCCCGGTCCCGTCGGGTCGCCCTTCACGACCGAGGCCGTCGTGGCCGCCGGACAGCCGGCGCGGATCGAGGCGACCCCCGCCGGGGAGGGCATCGTGTCGTGCCGCGTCCTCAAGGACGTGGGGCGCACCAACGAGGCCGTGCTCGTCGAGGCCACCTCGACCGTGCCGGGCGCTCCCGTGACGTGCGACGTGACGATGCCGGCGGACGGGACGTTCGAGAAGTGAGCCGGCCGTCGACCGACGTCGCCCTGCCCTGGTCCCGGCCGACGTCGGTCCTGTGGGGCGCGACGACGATCGTCGTCCCGTACGTGGTCGCGTTCGGGCTCTACGTGTACGGGGCCGTGCAGATCCTGTCCGGCACGGCGTCGTCCGGGTCGCCCGACGCCAGTGCCATGGCGATCCTGTGGGGCACCGCGCTCGTGGCCATCGCGCTGGCGGTCGTGCTGGCCGCTCGGGGTGGCGTGGACCGCGTGGACCTGGGGCTCGTCCGTCGTGAGCGGTCGGGCTGGTGGGACAGGCTCGGGCTCTTCGCCGTGGCGTACCTGTTCCTGTGGGTCGCGTTCCAGGCCGCGTCCTTCGCACCGGTCCTGGAGCAGGCGGGGTCCGGTGGGGGTGAGCGCCCCGTGGCGCTCATGGTCCTGCTCTACGCGCTGCACGCGGGCGTGGCCGAGGAGATCCTGATCCTGGCCGTCCCGGTCGCGGTCCTCACGCGGCTGCGGGCGCCGGGGTGGGTACAGGTCGCCGTGATCGTCGTGCTCCGAGGCCTCTTCCACCTCTACTACGGCGTCCCGATGACCGTGACCCTGGTGCTCGTCTGGTCCGTGCTCTTCTGGCTGCTGTACTCGCGCCACCGCGACGTCTGGCCGTTCGTGGCCGCCCATGTGCTGTACGACGTCGTGGTCGCGAACTCGGCGTTCGGCCCTGCGGGCAAGGTCGTGGTGCTCCTCGCCGTCGCGACCCTGGCCCTCGGCGTCGTCAGGTGCATACGCTCCGCCCTCACGTGGCGGCGGTCGTCCCGCTGACCGGTGGGCCGTGGGCGTCCTACCGGCGGTTGTCCGAGATGTGAAAGAGTTGCCGCGCGCACGTCGACCGGTGTGCGCATCGTTCGCCGAGAGGTCGTCATGGGTTTGCTGAGCTGGTTCAAGGGTCGTCGGAAGAAGGCGGAGGCCGCGCCGGTGGTGAGCGTCGCGTCCCTGTTCGACGCCACCCAGGGGACCGCTGCCGACACCGCTCCTGAGCAGGCGCCCGCCCGCACGACGGCGCCGACCGCGCCTGCCGCAGCGGTCGAGCCTGCGACGACGCCGGTCGCCATCGCCGTGCTGGAGCCGGAGACCGCGCCGAAGGTCGAAGCGCCGGTCGTCGTCGAACGGGAGCCCGTCGCAGCCGCAGAGACGGCCGAGGTCACCGAGGTCACCGAGGTAGTCGAGACGGTCGAGGTCGCCGAGGTCACCGAGCCCGTCGAGATCGAGACGGAGACGGAGACCGGGACCGAGACCGGGACCGAGACCGTGGTGGTCGCAGCGGTCGAGGTCGTGGAGGCGCCCGAGGAGGTCGAGGTCGTCGAGACCGGAGCCGTCACGGTCGAGGTCGTCGAGTCGGTCGTCGTCGAGGAGGCGCCCCTCGTCGAGCCCGCAGCCTCCCTGGCCCCCGCGGCCCCGAAGAGCACCGGCTATCTCCTGCCGGGCGAGACGACCGCCGAGATCCGCACCTGGGCGCTCGCGAACGGGCACACGGTGAGCCCCAAGGGCCGCCTGCCCAAGGCCGTCCTCACCGCGTACCGCGCGGCGAACGGCGAGACCCCCGCAGCGGACTGACCCCAGCATCACCCGTCGGTCCACGGACCGGCCCGCGACGGCGGCGCACCCGGGATCGAGCCCGGGTGCGCCGCCGTCGTCGTGCCCGCGGCAGCCGGCGACGGGACGACGACCTGATCCTTTGGGGTGACCCCGGGTCGTCCCGACTGGCGATGTGTACCGCCCTCCCGCGCGCATAGTCTCGCCACATGCCTCCCGCTCCGCCGATCCGCTACGTGCCCTACTCGGCCTTCGACGTGTCCTGGCGGCTGGCGGCCGCGTTCGGGTTCGGCGCCCTGCTGTACCTCGCCAACGCGCTCCTGACCGCGGAGGACCCTCAGGGGGCGACCTTGGAGCAGTGGGCCACGATCTTCCTGCTCGACCTCCTCCTCGGCGTCGTGGCGCTGGTCCTCCTCCCGGCGGTCCGTGCGGCACCGCTCACCGTGGCGCTCCTCATGGGGGCGGTCGGCGGCTTCACGACCTTCGGTGCGGGGGCCGTCGTGATCGCGCTGATCTCGCTCGCGACCCGTCGACGGTGGCGCGAGATCGCGGGCGTCGGGCTCGTCTACATGGCGTCCAGCCTGGGGAACGAGGCGCTCTTCCGCTCGCTGATCCCCGGGTGGGCGCAGACGCCCTGGTGGGTGTGGGTCGTCGTCGGGGCGCTCGTGTACGCCCTGCTCGTCGCGATCGGTGTCTCGATCGGGAACCGCCGCGACCTCGCGGAGTCCTGGCGCGTGCGGGCCGTGACGGCCGAGCGTGAGCAGGCCGCGCGTGTCGACCAGGCGCGCTCGACCGAGCGCACCCGGATCGCGCGCGAGATGCACGACGTCCTGGCGCACCGCATCTCGCTCGTCGCGATGCACTCGGGCGCGCTCGCGTACCGCACGGACCTCACGCCCGAGGAGTCCGCGGCGGCCGCGGGCGTGATCCGCGACAACGCGCACCTCGCGATGACCGAGCTGCGGGAGGTCCTCGGCGTCCTGCGCGAGACCGACGTCCCGGGCAGGACCCCCGAGCGCCCGCAGCCGACGCTCGTCGCCCTGCCCGACCTGCTGGCCGAGGTGCAGGGCCCGGACGGCTCCGACCCGGTCACGTGCGAGGTCTCCCCGGACACGGCCGAGCATCTCGCCGGGCTGGGCGACCAGGTGAGCCGGAGCGCGTACCGCATCCTCCAGGAGTCCCTCACGAACGCTCGCAAGCACGCGCCGGGCGAGGCGGTCCGCGTCGAGATCGACGGCGCCCCGGGGGAGGGGCTCACGGTGCGGGTCACCAACCCGCTCGTCGCGGTCCGCGTGCCCGACGCCGGCGACGAGCCGCGCCCGTCCGGTGCGCCGTCGTCGGGCCTGGGGCTGACAGGGCTCGCCGAGCGCGCGCGGCTCACCGGCGGCGAGCTGACCGCACGGCCCGACGGGGCGGGGCGCTTCGTCGTGAGAGCGTGGCTCCCGTGGACCTGACCCCCCTGGCACCTGCCGTGCCCGAGACCGCGCCGGCGAACGCACCCCTGCGCGTCGTCCTGGTCGACGACGACACGCTGGTCCGTGCGGGACTGCGCCTCATCCTGGGCGGCGACCGGGCGATCGAGATCGTGGGCGAGGCCTCCGACGGGATCGCCGCGGTCGCCGAGATCGCGCGTACCCGGCCCGACGTCGTCCTCATGGACATCCGCATGCCGCGTCGCGACGGGCTCGCTGCCCTGGAGATCGCGCGCGCCGCCGACCCTGCGCTCAAGGTCATCGTCCTGACGACGTTCGACGCCGACGACATGGTGCTGACCGCGCTGCGGCTGGGCGCGGCGGGCTTCCTGCTCAAGGACACGCCGCCGGCCGAGCTCGTCGCGGCGGTCCGGCTCGTCGCGCAGGGGCGGTCGATGCTGTCCCCGTCCGTGACGCAGCAGCTCATCACGGCCGTCGCGCGTCAGCCCGTCGACGACCGGGAGGCCGCCGCGAAGGCGCGCCTCGCGCGGCTGACCGAGCGCGAGCTCGAGGTCGCGCTCGCTATCGGGACGGGGCTGTCCAACGCGGACATCGCGGCGACCCTGTTCCTGAGCATCGCGACGGTCAAGACCCACGTGGGGCGGGTGCTCGACAAGCTCGGGGCCGACAACCGTGTGCAGGTCGCGATCTGCGTGCACGACGCGGGGCTCGCCTAGCGGGTCAGGGCACCTCGTAGAGCAGCAGTGCGACGTCGTCCCGGGCGCCGTCGGCGAGGAGCTCGGCGAGCAGCGCGTCGGGCAGGTCGGACGCGGGGTGCTCCTCGCGGATCGTGAGGGCCGCGTGGGCGAGGCGGCGCAGGCCCTCCGAGAGGTGCTCGCCGCGGCGCTCGACGAGCCCGTCGGTGTACAGCACGACGGCGTCGCCGCTGTCGAGCGCGGCGGTCGCCTCGGGGCGTGGTGCGGTGCTGAGGGCCAGCGGCGTGCCCCGACCCTCGTTGAGCCAGCACGTCTCGGCCTTGTTGACCACGAGCGGCGGCAGGTGACCAGCGGCCGAGTACGTCAGGGTGCGGGCGTTCTCGTCGACGATCGCGCACAGGACCGTCGCGAGCTCGGCACCGGGCAGCGTCCGCGCGAAGCGGTCGAGGCCCTCGAGCGTGGCCGCGGGGCCCAGGTTCTCCAGGAGCAGGGCGCGGCTCGCGCTGCGGAGCTGACCCATGACGGCCGCGGCGCGCAGGCCCTTGCCCACGCAGTCGCCCACGACCAGGCCGAACCGCCCACCGGACAGGTCCACGACGTCGTACCAGTCGCCGCCGATGAGGAGGCTGTCGTCAGCCGGGCGGTAGCGGGTGTGCCACCCCGGGGCCGTCGGGTCGTCGGGCAGCATCGCGTCCTGGAGGGCGTTCGCGACGTTGCGCAGCTCGTCGACCTGCCGGATCTGGGTGAGCGTGCTGCTCAGCGCGGTGCCGACCGCGGAGGCCACGAGCTGCAGGAACGAGCGCTGGTCCTCGTCGTCGGGGCGGAGCGGGTTCCCCTCGAGGACGATCACGCCCGCGACGGACCGGTCGCGGCTCGCCGCGAGGGGGGCGACGAGCGCCGTACCGACCTGCTCGAGCCGTCGCTCGTCGGCGACCTCGCGCAGGACCTGCGACGGGACCGACTCGTCGTGGCGCTCGTGCGTCGACGCGAACGCCACGAGACCGGCCGAGGTGTCGAGGTAGAGGTCCGCGCGGGTGACGTCGACGCTGCGCCCGAGCACCCCGACGGTCGCGGCGGCGAGCTCGTCGACGTCGCCCTGGAGGCGCTGCAGGGTCGCGGTCAGGGTGCCGAGCGTCTGGAGGCGTCGAGCGTCGACCACGTGGCCCGTGGTCTCGGTCGCGACGTCCATGACCCCGCAGATCGTCCCGTCCTCGTCCCGCAGGGGGCTGTACGAGAAGGTGAAGGCCGTCTCCTCGTCGAAGCCCGAGCGGTTCATGATCAGGGTCTGGTCCTCGGACCAGGTGGGCACGCCGGTCTTCAGGACCCCGGCGAACAGGGGCTCGATCTCGTCCCAGATCTCGGCCCACACCTCCCCTGCCGGGGCACCCATCGCGCCAGGGTGCTTGTCCTGCCCGAGCATGGGCCGGTAGCCGTCGTTGTAGATCATGGTGAGGTCGGGACCCCAGGCGATGAAGATGGGGAAGCGCGTGCTGAAGCACAGGCGCACGGCGGCGCGCAGCGTCTTGGGCCAGGTGTCGGGGGAGCCGAGCGGGGTGGCGGACCAGTCGATCGACCGGGCCAGCTCACCGCTCTCGGTGCCCTGGGTAGCCAGGTCGAACCAGTCGGAACTCACGACTCATGATAGGAGGTTCCGGCAGCGCGCCGTGCATCCTGTGCAGTGCACACCGGTCCCGCTCAGGGCGCTGACTGCGCCGAGTGCGCAGTCCGGGTCGTCAGACCTGCCCGGTGGACGACCCGAGCTGCGCACTCGGCGTCGCCGACGCCCCCGGCGTCACCCGCGTTCCGGCACGCCGACGAGCCCCGACTCGTAGGCCGCGATCACGAGCTGGACGCGGTCGCGGCACCCGAGCTTGCGCAGCACCTCCGACACGTGCGACTTCACGGTCTGCTCGGTGATGAACAGCTCGGCCCCGATCTCGGCGTTCGACAACCCCCGGGCGACCGTGAGCAGCACCTCGCGCTCGCGGCCCGTGAGGTTCTCGATCCCCGGGGCAGCCCGGGTCGTGCGCTGCGCGAAGTCGCCGACCAGGCGGCGTGTGATCGTCGGGCCCAGGAGCATCGAGCCGTCCGCGACGAGACGCACACCCTCGACCAGCCGGGGTGCCGGGGTGTCCTTGAGCAGGAAGCCCGAGGCCCCGGCCTGGAGCGCGTCGAACACGTACTCGTCGAGGTCGAACGTCGTGAGGATCAGGACGCTCGTGCCCGGGTGGCGTGCGCAGATCTCGGCCGTCGCGGTGATCCCGTCCATGACGGGCATGCGCACGTCCACGACCGCGACGTCGGGCCGGTGGGCGGCGACGACGTCGAGCAGCTCGGCCCCGTTCCCCGCCGACCCGACGACGTCGATGTCGTCGGCCGCGTCGAGGATCGCGGCGAAGCCGTACCGGACCACGGGCTGGTCGTCGGCGACCACGACGCGGGTCACGCGTCGGTCCCGTCCACGGCGTCGGGAAGCGGGGCGGCCAGGTCGTCGCCCGTGGAGCCGTACCGGAAGGTCTCCGTGCGCTCCGGTGCCGTGGCCGGTTCCGGCTCGCCGACCGGGAGCGTGAGGTCGACGACGAACACGCCGTCCTGCTCGCCCCCCGTGAGCGAGCCGCCGATCGACTCGACGCGCTCGCGCATCCCGAGCAGCCCCCGCCCCGGGGCGGCGGGGGAGGTGCGGGGGACCAGGAGGTTGGAGAGGCGCGCGGTCACGACCGTGCCCGACGACGCCGCTCCCGTCCCGAGGGCGAGCGTCACCGGCTGGCCCGGGGCATGGCGGCGCGCGTTCGTCAGCGACTCCTGGACCGCGCGGTAGAGCACGAGCCCCTGGGTCGGCGGGAGGTCGGGCACGTCTCCCACGACCGTCACCTGCTGCCCGGCCGAGCGGGCCGCGTCCACGAGCGCCACGACGTCACCTGCCCCGGGCTGCGGCGCCCGGTCGGCGCCCTCGGTGCGCTGCAGCACCGCGAGCACCTGACGCAGCTCTCCCAGCGCGTGCCGGGCGTCGTCGGCGATCTCCGCGAGCACGACCCGGGACTCGGCGTCGATCGACGGGTGCACGTACGGTGCCGACTCCGCGCGGACGGCGACGAGCGAGATGTGGTGCGCGACGACGTCGTGCAGGTCGTGCGCGATCCGGGCCCGCTCGACGGCGACGGTCTCGACCGCGAAGGCCTGGTCGGAGGCGCGAGCTGCGGCGGCCGTGCGCGCCCGTGCGCGGCGGCTCGCGCCGACCGCCGCGCTCGTGGCCAGCACGGCGACCGAGTAGACGACGTAGAGGACGAAGGTGATCCACGCGTCCCTGCCCGGGGTCACCGGGCCCACGGGCAGCAGCGCGTAGATGCCCGTGAGGCAGTACCCCGCGGCGATTCCCACGGCAAGGACGAACGGTGCGACCGCCCGACGCCACCCGTCGTACGCGCAGACCACGGCGATCGCGAGCAGCGCGAGCCACCAGGCCCAGACGAAGGTCGCGACCAGCGGAGTCAGGAGGAAGGGCCAGCCCGCCAGCACACAGGCGAGGGCACGGGAACGACGCGAGAGGAGGACGCCGACGGTCGCGCTCAGACTGCCCACCTGGAGGACCGGTGTGATCAGCGACAGGGACGCGAGGCTGTCCCCCCACAGCCCCAGGGGGGACCCGAGGAGAGGCATGAAGGGGGTGATCGTCGCGAACAGCCCCACGAGCAGGGCGAGCACCCCGGGGAAGACCCAGGGACGCCAGGCTCCGGTCCGGTCGGAGCGGCCGGGGACGACGACCCCGGCGGTCGGCGGTAGGGCGATGGGCTCGGTCGGAGGGGCGGCGGTGACCATGTCGACGATTGTTGCGGGTCCGGTCCGTGGCGCGGCACCGGCGCGCGACGGACCCTGCCTCCCTCCTGCGGGGGAGGCGCTCGCGGAGGCATCGAATGCCGAGAAGTGAGTAGATGCCCCCGGATCCGGCGATCCAGGGGCATCTACTCACTTCTCGGCCGGGCTCCGACGAACGTCAGACGCGCACGACCATCTTCCCGGTGTTCGCGCCGCGCATGAGGTCGAGGAACGCGTCGACGGACTTCTCGATCCCGTCGACCACGGTCTCGTCGAACACGACCTCGCCGGCCTGGAGCCACGCGCCCATGTCGCGCGAGAACGCGGGGAAGTGCTCGAGGTGGTTGCCGATCGTGAAGCCGCGGAGCATGAGGCTGCGCGTCACCATGTTGCCCATGTTCCGCGGGCCCACCGCAGGCTCGGTCTCGTTGTACTGCGAGATCGCGCCGCACAGGGCCGCGCGGCCGAAGTCGTTGAACGCGCCCAGCGCGGCCTCGAGGTGCTCGCCGCCGACGTTGTCGAAGTACAGGTCGATCCCGTCGGGTGCGGCGACGGCGAGCTGGTCGGCGACCGGCCCGTCCTTGTAGCTGAAGGCCGCGTCGTAGCCGTAGCGCTCGGTCAGGAGCGCGACCTTCTCGGGGGTCCCCGCCGATCCGACGACGCGTCCCGCGCCCTTGAGGCGAGCGATCTGGCCGGCTGCGGTGCCCACGGCCCCCGCAGCGCCCGAGATGAACACGGTGTCACCCTCGCGCAGGCCCGCGATCTCGAGCAGCCCGACGTAGGCCGTGAGCCCCGTCATGCCCAGGATCCCCAGGTAGGCGGACAGCGGCACGCCCGGGATCTCGGGGACCACGCGGAAGGCGGCCGCGTCGGCCTGGGACACGTCGCGCCACCCGAGCTGGTGCAGCACGACGTCGCCGACGGCGAAGCCCTCGGCCGTCGAGGCCTCGACGCGCCCGACCGCGCCGCCCGTCATGGTCTCGCCCAGCACGTAGGGCGGGGTGTAGGACTTCACGTCGTTCATGCGTCCGCGCATGTACGGGTCGACGGACACGAACTCGTTCCGGACGCGTACCTGGCCGGGGGCGAGCTCACCGAGCTCGACCTGGACGGTGCGGAAGTCGTCGTGCGTGGGCCAGCCGGTGGGGCGGGCGACGAGCTGGATCTGCGTGGAGGAGGTCATGCGTCGGGGTTTCCTTCGGTAGGGGTTCTGCGGGGGGTGGCTTGGTGGCCGTCAGGACACGAGGGTGATCACGAGCAGCACGACCGCGATCGCGGGCGGGACGGCCTGGACGAGCGCGGCGCGGGCCTTGGCGGGCGACGAGACGATCAGCACGAGCCCGGCGAGGACCATCGAGCCGGTCGCGCTCAGGACGAGCGCGGCGCCGATCCCGGTGTGCTCGCTCGTGACCAGCACGATGCCGATCACGGTGATGGCCGCGAGGAACAGGTTGTAGAAGCCCTGGTTGAACGCGAGCTCCTTGGTGGCGCGTGCCTCCTGTTCGGTGGTCCCGAACGTGGCGCGGGTCCGTGGTGAGGTCCAGGACACCGACTCGAGCACGAAGATGTAGACGTGGATCAGTGCGGCGAGGCCGGCGAAGACCAGTGCTGTCGCGGTCATGGGTGGTGTCCTCCAGGGTGAGGGGCGTGCTCTCGTGCCCGCCGCTGCCGGCGCGAACGCCTTTCTGAACCAGTCGGTCTACTATTCGACGGTACAGTTGTGTACCGGTCGGTGCAATACGAGGCGCGGAAAGTGAGGCGGTCCACATGGGCAGGTCGCAGTCGTTCGACACCACCACGGTGGTCCAGGCGGCTCGGGACGTGTTCTGGGACCAGGGCCTGGACGGAGCATCCCTCCCGGACCTCGAGCGCGCCACCGGGCTCAACCGGTCGAGCCTCTACCACGCGTTCGGATCCAAGCGAGGGCTGTTCGACGCGGCCGTCGAGGACTACCTCGACACCGTGATCCGCCCCCGCCTGCGCCCGCTCGTCGCCGCAGGCCAGGGGAGTGCCACCGTGCCCGAGGCCGGACGAGCGGTGGTGACGTACTTCGACCGTCTCGCCTCCGCCGTCGGGCAGCTGCCCGCCGACTCACCCCGGCTCGGCTGCCTCCTCGTGGGGTGCGCGACCGGGGCCGCCGGGCACGACGAGGCGCTGCGCGCCGCGGTCGAGGCCTACCGGGCCGAGCTGAGCGACGCCCTCGCCGGGGCGCTGCGCGCCGCGGACCCGGCGCTCGCGGACGACGCGGTCGAGCGGCGTGCGCGACTGCTGCTCTCGCTCCAGCTCAGCGCGCTCGCGCTCGCGCGCGTCAACCAGGACGAGGCCGTCGCGATGCTGCGCGCCGCCCGCGACCAGGCGGCAGAGTGGGTTCCGCGCGACGCGTAGCGGTGCGGGGCGCAGATGCTTCGTCTGATAGGAAGTAATTCCCCGAACGAGACGAGAAGCCCATGGAGTTCGCCCCCTACCTGATCGCCGGCGTCCTGGCGGTCGTCGGCGTGACCGCCCTCGCGCCACGCCTCGGGGTCGCCGCCCCGCTGATCCTCGTGCTCCTGGGCGTCGCGGTGTCGTTCCTCCCCGCGGTCTCGGCCGTCGAGGTCGACCCCGAGTGGATCCTCGCGGGCGTGCTGCCACCGCTGCTCTACTCGGCGTCCGTCAGCATGCCCGCGATGGACTTCCGGCGAGACCTCAAGGCCATCAGCGGCCTGTCCGTGGTGCTCGTCGTCATCAGCGCCGTGGTGCTCGGCCTCCTGTTCCACCTGCTCGTCCCGGGGATCGGGCTCGCGACGGGCATCGCGCTCGGCGCGATCATCAGCCCCACCGACGCCGTCGCGACCTCGATCGTCAAGAAGGCCGGCGTCTCGCCGCGCGTCGTGACCGTGCTCGAGGGCGAGAGCCTGCTCAACGACGCCTCTGCCCTGGTGCTGCTGCGCTCGGCCATCGCGGCGACCGCCGCGACCGTCTCCGTGGGGCAGGTCGCGGGCGACTTCGTCTACGCGGTCGTCGTCGCCGTCGTCATCGGCTTCCTCGTCGGCAAGGCGAACCTGTGGCTCCGGTCGCGCGTGCGCGAGGCCACCTCCAACACCGCGATCTCGTTCGTCGTGCCCTTCATCGCGTTCCTGCCCTCGGAGCACCTGGGCGCCTCGGGACTCGTCGCGGTCGTCACGGCCGGCATCGTCACGGGCCTTGGCGCCCCCAAGCACCTGAGCCCGCAGGACCGCATCGCCGAGAAGGCGAACTGGCGGACCGTCGAGCTCCTGCTCGAGAGCGGGGTCTTCCTGCTCATGGGGCTCGAGGTGTTCGGGCTCGTCGAGGAGGTCCGCGCGGAGCACGGCAGCCTGTGGACGGCTGCGGGGCTCGCGCTCCTGGCCGCGCTCGTCGTCGTCGCGCTGCGCTCGGTGTTCGTCGCGGCGCTGCTGTGGCTCATGAAGCGCTCCAACCGGCGCAACCCCGAGGTGCGCGAGAAGCTCGCGGCCGCGACCGACAAGCTCGACCGCGGCGAGCTGCCCACGACCGCGGACCGCGGACCGGGCAGGGGCGGGCAGCGACGCCGCGCGCCGCGCCGCGCCGGGGCCCGAGGCCCTGGGCGTCCCGCCGGTCCGGGGGAGGCGCCCTCGCTCGACGACCCGCGCGTCCAGAGCCGCATGGCCCGCGTCCAGACGTTCCTCACGCGCCGCATCGCCGACATCGACTACCTGGCGGCCGAGCCGCTCGGGCGCCGCGAGGGCGTGCTGCTCGTGTGGGCCGGGATGCGCGGCGTCGTGACGCTCGCGGCGGCCCAGTCCCTCCCGGCCGACACCCCGCACCGCGCGCTGCTCGTCCTCATCGCGTTCTTCGTCGCGGCGGGCACGCTCCTGGTCCAGGGCGGCACGCTGCCGTGGGTCGTGCGACGCCTCGACCTGACGGTCGACACCTCGACCGAGAACGACGAGCGGCTCGCGCTCCTGGGCGAGCTCTCGCGCGTGGCCGCCGAGGTGCTCGACGCGCCAGGCCTCGCCCGTCCGGACGGGACGCCGTACGCGCCCGAGACGATCGAGCGCGTGCGCCAGGAGATCGCGCACGACGATCTCGTGGACCGCGAGGCGACCGAGGCCGACGAGCAGCACCGGCAGTACCGCGAGCTGCGCCTCGCGGTACTCGCGGCCCAGCGCGAGGAGCTGCTGCACGTGCGCGACCACGGCACCTACAGCTCGGGGGCCATGGACGAGACGCTCAAGGTGCTCGACGCGAGCCAGATCAGCGTCGAGATGCACGCGCCGTCGGCGGAGCGGTAGCCCCGCGCGGCACCGCCCGTGGGGGGGGGGGGGGGGGGGGGGGGGGGGGGGGGGGGGGGGGGGGGGGGGGGGGG
>NZ_JACSQE010000010.1:13405-53874 GCF_014836745.1 Oerskovia gallyi | reverse complement strand
GTGCCCCTGGATTCGGCGATCCAGGGGCACCAACTCACTTCTCGGCGGGGTGCGGCCGGAGTGCAGGGCGCGCGCTACGCCGTCTGGTCCCGGGCGATGCGCACGAGGTGCAGCAGCGCGTCCAGGTCGATGTCGGCGAGGGCCTTGAAGCTCACGCTCGAGCTGCCGATCTTGGCACGCCCGAGGGTGTGCGCGTACTTCTGGGCGACGTACTGGTCGTCCTCGACGGCGTTGACGTACACGCTCAGGTAGTTCTGCTGGACCGCGAGGCCGACCGCGAACCACTCGACGCTCCCGCCGCGGGGACGTGCCTGGAGCAGGTCGCCGTACCCGATGATCCGCTGGTCGGTGCCGCCCCAGGAGACGCCCTCCCACAGGACCCGGGAGCGGCCCGCCATCACCTCCGAGATCTCGGCGTCGAGGCGCAGGGCGTCGTCGCGGAATCGTTCGGGAAGGGTCGTCAGGTACTCGTCGGGGTCGGTCCCGGTCTTCTGCACGGAGAGCTCCATCCGGTCGGGGCGGCTGGTCGAACGAGGCTATGCGGGGTCCCGGGGACAGGCGACCGGGCGCGCCAGAACGTGACCAGACCGTAGCCGCGCGACCCTGGGTGCCCCCTTGCATCTAAGGTGCTATGGTCGAAAGATGTCGCCTCGCAAGAAGTCCGACGACCAGGCCCCCAGCGCCGTCGAACGCGCCTTCGCCGCGGTGTCCGCGTCGATCATCACGGGCGAGACGGCCCCCGGGGCGCTCCTCACCGAGGGCGAGGTCGCCGACGAGCTCGGCATCAGCCGCACCCCCGTCCGGGAGGCGTTCCTCCAGCTCCAGACGTGCCGCCTCCTCACGCTGTTCCCCAAGCGCGGAGCGATCGTCGCCACGGTCGCGGACAAGGAGGTCGCGGACCTCCTCGCGGTCAGGATCATGCTCGAGTCGTCCGCGATCCGCGCCCTGGACGGGAACCCCCTGCCCGACGGCGTCGCGCACGACCTGGACGACCTCGTCGCCCAGCAGGTGGTCGCCGAGCAGGACGGCGACCTGCTCGCCTTCTCGCAGGCGGACTTCGCGTTCCACTCCCGGGTCATCCGCGCCGGCGACAACGACGTGATCGAAGACCTCTTCGCACAGCTCGGCCCACGCCTCGAGCTCCTGACCCACCGCGCGGTCCGTCGCGACGCGACCTCGCCCACGCGACTCCTCGCCGACCACCGCGTGCTGGCCACGCTCGCCCGCGCCGGAGACGCGCAGGCCTACGAGGCCGCGCTGCGCGCGCACGTCCAGCGGGGCAACTACGGCTGACGGGCACGCCCGCCCGGCACCGCCGTCCCCTCGACCTCCCGCTCGGCCTCCTGTCGTGGCCGTGCCCTGCCCGTCGACGAGCCGCCACCGTCTCACCGTCGTCGTCCCCCGAGAAAGAACATGAACCGCCAACGCCCCTTCCCCGGCTGGCTGCGCGTCGCCCCGGCCCTCGTCGTCATGGCTTGGGGCGGGAACCACTTCACGCCGCTGCTGCACATGTACCAGGACCTCGGCGACTACTCGGTCGTCATGGTCGACCTGTTCCTCGGCATGTACGTCCTGGGGCTCGTGCCCGGCCTGCTCGTGGCCGGCCCGCTGTCCGACAGGTACGGGCGCAAGCCGCTCGCGGTCGTCGGCGTCCTGGGCGGGATCGGGGCCAGCGCGCTGCTGGCCCTGGGGTTCGGCAGCGAGGTCGTCATCTGCCTGGGGCGCCTGCTCGCCGGACTGAGCGTGGGCGTCGCGATGTCGGTCGGCACCAGCTGGGTCAAGGAGCTCTCGAGCCCGCCGTTCGACCTGGGGACCGACCCGACCGCGGGCGCCCGCCGCCCGTCGCTGTCCCTGACGCTCGGCTTCGGGATCGGCGCAGGGGTCTCCGGGGTGCTCGCCCAGTGGGGGCCATGGCCCACGATCACGCCCTACGCCGTCCACGTCGTCCTCAGCGTGGTCGCGCTCGTCCTGCTCGCGAGCGCGACCGAGACCATCGGAGGGCACCGGTCGACGACCTCGCTCCTCGCGGACCTGCGGGTCCCCGCCGCCTCGCACCGCCGGTTCGTGCGCGTCGTGGTGCCCGCGGCACCGTGGATCTTCGGGGCCGCCGGGATCGCCTACGCCGTCATGCCGCAGCTCGTGGTCGAGCAGACCGGCGACCTGTCCCTGGCCTACGCGACCCTGCTCACGGTCCTCACGCTGGGCACGGGAGCGGCGGTCCAGGCGTTCGTCCCGGCGATCGACCGCGTCACGCGCGGACGGGCGCTCGTCGTCGGGATGGGCCTGATGCTGGTCGGCATCGTCCTCGCCACGGCCAACGCGGCCGTGCTGTCGCCACCGCTCGGGGGGCTCGCCGCGGTGACGCTCGGTTCTGCCTACGGGATCTGCGTGGTCGCGGGACTGGTCGAGGTGCAGGCCGTCGCGACGCCCACCGACCTCGCGGGACTCACGGGCGTCTACTACAGCCTGTCCTACGTGGGCTTCCTGCTGCCCGTGGTCCTGGCCGGGGCGACCGCGCTCGCCGGGTACACCGTGCTGCTCGCCGTGGTCGCGGTGGCCTGCGCGGGCTGCCTCGTCGCGGTCGCCCGAGGGCTGCGCGCCACGACGTGAGGGCACGCTGTCGCTCGCACGCCATGGCGCAGGTCGAGACGTTCGGATGAGGTCGGTCGGTCCGAAGGGGTGAGTCGGCACCCCCCTGCCGGGCGAGAACGTAGAGGGGTCAGGGCGCGACCAGCGCACACACCCATCACGTAGGAGCTCGACGATCATGAAGGTTCTTCGCACCGTCACCACCACTGCTGTCTCCGCCGCGCTCGTGCTGGGTGGTGGGGCTGCGGCGTTCGCCGCCGAGGGGACGGGAGCCCCCGAAGCCGGCGCCCCCGCCACGACCGACCCCGAGGCGCTCGCCGAGGAAGCACCTGCCGCCGAGGCGCCCGCCCCGCAGAGCACGACGCCGGTCGACCCGGTCGTCGCCCCGGCCCCCGAGGTGCCTGCTGTGCCCGAGGTGCCCGAGGTGCCCGTGGTCCCCGAGGTGCCGACCGACGAGGCAGCGCCCGCCGACCCCGCGCCGGAAGCGCCCGTCGAGGAGGGCGAACCCGTCGCCGAGACGCCTGCGGCGGACCCCGGGGACCAGGCCGCGACCGGGGCGGACGCCGTCGGGCAGGAGACGGACTCCGCCGCGACCGAGACCACGGGCACCCCGCTGGCCGCTGCGTCGGCGTTCGGCGCGCTGCAGTCGACGCCCGTCTACCCCGACGCCGACTACCACCCCCACTGGGAGGACGGTGGCGAGGACGGGTTCGGGTGCGACTACTGGTACTTCATGGAGTTCGGTGACGTGACCTCGGGCCGTGACTGGCAGGGCTGGAGCGGGAACCCGCAGCTGCACATCCTGCACCACACCCTCAAGGACGAGGACGGCACGGTCCACATGGTCTACGACCGCGACATCGCGAACTACTGGTACCACGTGTGGTCTGGCGACGAGACCGTGACGCCCGACGCCGAGGGCATCCACTGGGAGAACACCTCGGCTCAGCAGACCGTGCTCGTCAACGGGTACAAGGGTGGCGCCGACGAGGCAGCCCGGGGGATCGACGCCCAGGCGCTCTTCGCGCGGGCGGGGGTCGTGCAGAGCTCCGTCACGATCGAGCAGTACCAGTCGTACATCGACAACGGCTGGTGGACGCAGGCCCAGGCCGAGGAGTACGTCGCGTCCGAGAACGCGCGCCGTGCCGACTACACCGCGTACGAGGCGACCCAGTTCGCGGTCTGGTACTTCTCGACCGGTCACGACGTCATGGGCCTGTTCTTCGACGTCGACGACGCCGGGCACGTGACCCTGAGCCAGAAGGCGCTCGACCAGTTCACCGCCCAGGAGATCCCCGAGAACCCCGACGAGACCTTCCAGCAGGACTGGACGCGCACCTGGGACCAGAACAGCCAGAGCGACCGCATGGCCACGCTGCAGACCGCGGCCTGGCTCATCGAGCAGGGGCTCACCGCGAACGTCGTCATGCCGCAGCCAGGGTTCGTCTCGCACGGCTACGTCAGGAACACCGACGGGTCGACCGACTACGGCTTCACGGCCTCGCTCGTCGGCGGGACGGGGGACGTCCACGTCGAGCTGCGCACCGCGGACGGCCAGGCCGTGCCGGCCGGCGTGACCCTGGTCGACGCGAACGGCAACCCGATCTCGTCCGTGACGCCGGGGCAGCGCGTGTTCGTCCGCGTCCCCGCGGGCCTCGACGTCGCGAGCCTCCCGCAGTTCCAGCTGTGGGGCTCGGCGCAGGGCACCGAGCAGGGCAGCCCGCACTTCTACACCGGCAGCGACCACAACAACCACGGGACGACCGACGAGAACGGCGAGTGGATGCCTGCGACGTTCCCGCACTGGCTCATCGGGCTGGGCGAGCTCGACCGTCCGTCGACCGCCTGGGACTGGGTCGGCATCAGCCTGGCCGACGAGCCCGAGGCGCCCGTCACCCCGGAGGAGCCCACGGATCCTGAGAACCCGGTCACGCCGGAGGACCCCACGACCCCGGTCGCGCCCGAGGACCCGACGACGCCCGTCGTCACCGACGCCGTGGACCCGGTCTTCGTCGGGACCGACGGGACCGTCTGGACCGCCGCCTCGACCGACCCGACGAACCTGGGCCTGACCGACACCGTCCCGGTGGCCGCCGCGGTCCAGCGGACCGACGCCGCGAACCTCGCCTCGACCGGCGTGAACGCCGGCGTGCTCGCGGTCGCCGGAGCCTTCATCGTCCTGACCGGCACGGGCCTCGTGCTCGCGGGCCGTCGCAAGACCCACGCCACCGAGAGCTGACCGTCGCTACCGGCACAGGCCGTCCCCTCCCAGCGCGGAGGGGGCGGCCTGCTCCGGTGCGCACTCTTCGACCGCCCTCGCGCGGTGTTCCTGGCTAGCCTGGCAGCATGCGGATGCCCGCCCTGGGGTCGATCTCGCGGCGCGACGTCGCGGTCGCGTCGTTCGCCGCGCTCGCGGGCGTCGCCGTGGCGATCTCCCGCTCGGTGGTGGGCGTCCAAGGCGCTCCCTTGTGGGCTGAGCTGGTCGCGCAGCTCCTGGGCGCAGCCTTGCTCCTGCGGCCCGTGCTCGTCGGGCCGGCTCTGGTGGGTTGCGCGCTCCTGTCCTGGATCTCGCCGATCCCCGCCCTGGTTCTCGCGGCGTTCGCCGTCGGAGAGCGGCTCACCCCGCGGGGGGGCGCGGCGTGGGCGGTAGCCGGTGCCCTCCTGGTGCTCCCTGCCGCGCCGCTCGCGTTCGGCAGGTCTGACGTCGCGATCGCGACAGTGCTGGTCCTGCTCGTGCTCGGGCCGTGGCTCGCGGGGCGGAGCCGACGCGCGGAGAGGGTCGCGGCGGCTGCGCTCCGTGACCGCAGAGCCCAGGCCGCCGAACACCTCGCTGCCCAGGTGCGCACGACCGAGCGCGAGCGGCTCGCCCGGGAGATGCACGACGTCGTCGCCCACCGGATCAGCTACGTCGTGCTCGAGGCCAACCTCCTGGAGACCAAGGTCGACGACCCGCAGGTCCGCGACGAGGTGGACCGAATCCGGGACACCGCGCGCGAGGCGCTCGAGGAGATGCGGGGGGTGCTGCACCTGCTCAGCCGGGACGGGAGCCCGGCGGGGCTCGAGCAGCCGTCGTTCCGGGACGTCGCCGTGCTGGTGGCGGAGGCGCGGGCCGTGGGACAACCGGTCGAGGTGGACGCCGACGTCGACCCGGGGGAGCCGCCGGGCGTCACCGAGCGCACGGCGGTGCGCATCGTGCGCGAGGCGCTGACGAACGCGGTGCGCCACGCCCCCGGCGCCGAGACGTCCGTGGCGGTCCACGAGGAGGCGGACTCGTTGCGGGTCGAGGTCCGCAACGGGCCGACGGCGATCCCCGAGGTCGAGCTGCCCACCGGCGGGCACGGGCTCCAGGGCATCCGCGAGAGGGTCCAGCTGGTCGGCGGGAGCTCCACGATCGGACCCACGTCCGACGGCGGCTTCCGCGTCGAGGCCGTGCTGCCGTGGGGGCCCGCATGATCCGGGTCGTGGTCGTCGACGACGAGAGCCTCTTCCGCGAGGGGATGGCCGCCCTCGTCGACGCGGCCGACGACCTCGACGTCGTCGGGACTGCCGAGAACGGCCGCCTGGGGGTCGAGGCCGTGATCGCGCGCCGCCCCGACGTCGTCCTCATGGACATGCAGATGCCCGTCATGAACGGCATCGAGGCCACGCAGGAGATCCGTCGGGTGGCGCCCGAGGTCGCCGTCGTCATCCTGACGAACTTCCAGTACGACGAGTACGTCGTGCCCGCGCTGCGCGCCGGTGCCGCGGGCTATCTCCTCAAGGACAGCACGGTGAGCGAGGTCCAGCGCGGGATCCGGGCCGCGGCCGAGGGCGACGCGATGCTCTCGCCGGCCGTGACGCGTCGGTTGCTGGACTCGCTCGGTCCCGCCATGACCACCCGGCAGGCGGAGGCGCGGGCCCGGGTGGGCGAGCTGAGCGAACGGGAGCGGGCCGTCGTCGGGCTCCTCGCCACGGGCCTGTCGAACGCCGAGATCGCGCGGGCGCTCTACATGGCCGAACCGACGGTCAAGACCCACCTCACCCACGCCATGGTCAAGCTCGGGGTCACGAACCGGACGCAGGCCGCGATCCTCGGTCACGACGCGGGCCTGCCCGACACGGACGCCGGCTGAGCGAGGCCTCCCCGCGGCATCGGCGGTCCGGGGGCGGACCGGCCTCAGCGAGACGCCCGCCGTGCGCCGTAAGGTGTCACCGAGTGCCGCTGACGATCCGCGGCGAGCGGAGGAGTGCTGGTGAAGACGCCCACGGTGTACGACGTCGCGCAACGGGCCGGGGTGTCGATCGCCACGGTCTCGCGCGTGCTGCGTCGTCCCGACGACGTGCGTGAGCAGACGCGACGCGTCGTCCACGAAGCGATCCTCGAGCTGGGCTACGTGCCCTCGGGGTCCGCGCGCGGGCTGGCTGCCCGGCAGACGGGCGTCCTCGGTCTGTGCTTCCCGGACGTGGACGGCATCGACGACGTGGACGACCTGCCCGAGCCCGTCCGGGTGGGCCAGCACGTCGAGGTCGTCCGTGACGTGGGGACCGCCCCGACGTCGCGCTGGAGCAACCTGTACATCGGCGAGGTCATGCGCGGCGCCGAGCTCGAGGCCTGGCGCACAGGACTCGCCGTGATGATCACGGTCGCCCGAGGACTGCGCGGGACCGAGGCGGTGTCGGACCTCGCGGGTCGCGTCGACGGCCTGGCGGTGCTGTCGGCGACCGTGCCGGACGACCTGCTCGCGCACATCGCGCGCCGCATCCCCGTGGTGGTCATGGCGGGTCCGCGACGCGGCGACGCGCACGACCACATCAGCGTCGACAACTCGGCCGGGGTGCGCGCGCTCGTCGAGCACCTGGTGCAGGACCACGGGATCCGGGACCTGGCGTTCGTCGGCGGACCGGTCGAGGCGCCCGACGACCAGGAGCGCTTCTCGGGCTTCCGGTCGGCGGTCGCGGACGCCGGACTGCCGGTACCCGTCGCACCGCTCGTCCGGGGCGACTTCACCCGGACCGTCGCGCGCGAGATCGCGAGGAGCCTGCTCGCCGAGCGGCGCGCGTCGGGGACCCCGCTGCCGCGAGCGCTCGTGTGCTCCAACGACCAGACCGCGCTCGGCATCCTCGACGTCTTCACCGAGGAGGGCATCGACGTCCCGGGCGACGTGGTGCTCACGGGGTTCGACGGGATCGACGCGACCCAGGTCTCCATCCCGCGGCTGACGACGGTCCGCCAGCCCATGGTCGAGCTGGGGCGGGCGGCGGTCGAGCGGCTCCGGGTGCGCATGGCCGACCCGGCAGAACCTCCGGCGACGATCAACCTGCCGGTGCGCGTGCTCCTCCGGGAGAGCTGCGGCTGCCACTGAACGTCGCCGGCCTGGTCGGCCACCGTCGGCGTCCTCGCCGGTCACCGTCGGCGGTGGGCACGGTCGCCGTCGGCGTCCGCCACGGTTTGCCTCCCCTGAATGTATGCGCATACACTCGCCGGATCACAGCGCGCTGACCCGGCGTGCACAGCCCCTCGCAGGAGAGGCCTCAATGAAGAGGAGTGGATGTCCATGACGCGCACGACGCGCTCAGTGCGACAGGTCGTCGCGATCGCGGCGACCGCCGCGGTGCTCGCCACCGCATGCTCGGCCCCCGTGCAGAACCAAGGGGCCTCGGGCGGGACGGGCAGCGAGTCCTCGATGCTCATCGCAGCGGACAACGGCTCGCCGACGTTCGACCGGAACTTCAACCCGTTCTCGTCGGGCAAGCGCAACACCGCGACGTACATGTACGAGCCCCTCGTGATCATCAACGAGATGACGGGCGTCGAGACCCCGTGGCTCGCCACGGGCTACGAGCAGCCCGACGCGCGCACCGTCGTCTTCGAGATCCGCAAGGACGTCACGTGGTCCGACGGCGAGCCGTTCACGCCCGCCGACGTCGTCTTCACGTTCGACCTCCTCAAGGCGCACCCCGAGCTCGACCTCAAGGGCATCTGGAGCCACATGGAGTCCGCGGAGGTCGACGGCGACAACGTGGTCGTCCACCTCTCCGCCGACGACGTCCCGGCTGCCAAGATCATCGCGGGGGCGCTCATCGTCCCTGAGCACCTGTGGAAGGACGTGCCGGACCCGGTCACGTTCACGAACGAGGACCCGGTCGGCACCGGCCCGTACACGCTGGGCGCGTTCACCCCCAACCAGTACACGCTCGTGAAGAACGAGAAGTACTGGCAGGCGGACAAGGTCGCGGTCACCGAGCTCGTGCAGCCCGCGGCCAACTCCGAGCTCGACATCGTCAACAAGGGCTACGACTGGGCGTACGCGTTCATGAGCGACGTCGAGGACACGTGGGTCGCTGCGAACCCCGACCACAACACGTACTGGTACCCCGCCGGCGCGACCATCGCGCTCATCCCCAACATGACCAAGGCGCCGTACAACGACGTGAACTTCCGTCACGGCATCGCCTACGCGCTCGACAAGCAGCAGATCGCCGACAAGGCCGAGCAGGGCTACGTCGACCGAGCGAGCCAGACCGGCCTGATGCTGCCCAACCAGGAGGCGATCCTCAACGAGGAGATCCCCAACGAGGGCTACATCGACAAGGACGACGCCACGGCGCTCGAGTACTTCGAGAAGGCCGGCTACACCAAGCAGGGCGACAAGCTCGTCGACGCGTCGGGCCAGCAGCTCACGATCAACATCACGACCCCGAACGGCTGGTCCGACTGGCTCCAGGGCGTCCAGCAGGTCAAGAACCAGCTCAACGCCTTCGGCATCGAGGTCAGCATCGTCCAGCCGCAGCCGGCCGCGTACCAGCAGGAGATGCGCTCGGGCGAGTTCGACATGGTCATGGGCACCGTGGGCGGCACCGGCCAGCCCTACCAGGACTACAACGGGATGATGGGCTCCGAGTTCATCGCGGACATCGGCACGACGGCGTCGGGCAACTTCGGCCGCTTCCAGTCCGACGAGGCCGACGCGCTGCTCGCCGAGTTCAAGGTCACGGTCGACGAGGCCCGTCAGCAGGAGATCGTCGACGAGCTCGAGCGGGTCACCTACGAGCAGATGCCCATGATCGCGCTGTTCTACGGCGGCTCGTGGGGCCTGTTCTCCGAGAAGAGCTTCACGGGCTGGCCCAGTGCCGAGGACCCGTACGCGTCCCCGAAGACCTGGGACTCGACGCCGCTGCTCATCCTGACGAGCCTCAAGCCCGCGAGCTGACGCCCGTCCCTCGTCCGTGAGCCGGCGCCCCCCGCGCCCCGGCACGTACCGGCCCCGGCCGTGGCGCCGGCTCACGAACCCCCGCACCACCGAACACCCCGAGAAACCCAACCGACCCGACCCCGGGAGGCTCCGTGCGCTACGCGCTACGCAAGCTCGGCCTGCTGGTCCTGACGCTCTGGGCGGCGGTGACGCTCAACTTCGTCATCCCCCGCCTGATGCCGGGATCACCGGCCGACGCGGCGATCGCCAAGCTCGCCCAGAACGGCCCCGTCACCCCCGCCGTGCAGAAGGCGATCGAGGCACAGCTCGGCGTCCCCGACGGCAGCTGGTGGGACCAGTACGTGCAGTACCTGAACAACATCGTCCATCTCGACTTCGGGGTGTCGTACACGTTCTTCCCCCAGCAGGTCTCGACGCTCGTGGCGGGCGCACTGCCCTGGACGCTCGTCATGGTCGGGCTCGTGACGATCGTCGCGTTCGTGCTCGGCACGCTCATCGGGATCGGGGCGGCCTGGAAGCGCGGGACGTGGATGGACTCCGTCCCCACGGTCACCGGCAGCTTCCTCTCGGCGTTCCCGTACTTCTGGACCGCGCTGCTCATCCTCTTCTTCCTGGGGTACGTCGCGGGCTGGTTCCCGACGTCGGGCGCCTACTCGGCCACGGCCGTCCCCAACTGGTCGTGGGAGTTCGTGGGTGACGCGCTCTACCACGCGGCCCTGCCCGCGATCACGATCTTGCTGACGTCTCTCGGCGGCTGGATCCTCGGGATGCGCAACACCATGATCAACACGCTCGGTGACGACTACGTGACGTTCGCCGAGGCGAACGGCCTGCGCGGTCGCACCGTCGCGGTGCGCTACGCGGCCCGCAACGCGATCCTGCCCAACCTGACCGGTTTCGGCATGGCGCTCGGCGGCGTGGTCGGCGGTTCCCTGCTCGTCGAGCAGGTCTTCCAGTACCCCGGCATGGGCTACCTGCTCTACAACGCCGTGACCAACCAGGACTTCCCGCTCATGCAGGCGCTGTTCCTCATGATCACCGTCAGCGTGCTCCTCGCGAACTTCCTGGTGGAGATCCTGTACGGCGTCCTCGACCCCCGGACGAGGCGGTGACCGACATGACTGATCCCATCTCCACCCTGACCACTCTCACCCCGGACCCGGAGGGCCCGGCCCCCGAGGCCGTGCGCCCCCCGAGCCGGCCGGCGAAGACCCGTCTGGGTCGCACGGCCCAGGTGATCGGCCGCGCGTTCGCGACGGTCTGGTCCAACCCGAAGGCCCGCGTGGGCCTCGTGCTCCTGGGCGTGTTCGTGCTCATGGCGGTCTTCGCGCCGCTGCTCGCTCCCTACAGCCCGCACGACGACTCGTTCGGCCGCAACGAACCGGGCAGCGCGGCGCACTGGCTCGGCACCACGGGTGCGGGGCAGGACGTCCTGTCGCAGGTCATCTACGGCGCACGCGTCTCGTTGCTCGTGGGCTTCGTGGCCGGTGGCCTGTCCACGGTCGTCGCGGTCGTGATCGGCCTGTCGTGGGGGTACCTGCGCGGCTGGGGCAACGACGTCGTGAACTTCCTCGTCAACCTGTTCCTCGTCA
Organism: Oerskovia gallyi; assembly: GCF_014836745.1. Lineage (NCBI taxonomy): Bacteria > Bacillati > Actinomycetota > Actinomycetes > Micrococcales > Cellulomonadaceae > Oerskovia > Oerskovia gallyi. The sequence continues at coordinate 42,500 of NZ_JACSQE010000010.1, read as the reverse complement.
TGCCCGGCCTGCCGCTCATGGTGATCATCGCCGCCTACCTCCAGAACGGCGGCCTGCCGATGATCATCCTCGTGGTGGTCATCACGGGCTGGGCGTGGGGCGCGCGCGTGCTGCGGTCCCAGACCCAGTCGCTGCGCTCGCGCGACTTCGTGACCGCGGCGATCTTCTCGGGCGAGAGCTCGGTGCGCGTGATCTTCCGCGAGATCCTGCCGAACATGACGTCGATGATCGCGGGGTCGTTCTTCGGTGCGGCGACCTCGGCGGTCCTCGCGGAGTCGGGCCTGTCGTTCCTGGGGCTCGGCGACATGTCGACCGTGAGCTGGGGCTCGATGATCTACTGGGCCCAGAACTCGATGGCGATCCTCACGGGCCAGTGGGTGCTCCTGTTCGCTCCTGGTCTGTGCATCGCGCTGCTCGCCACCTCGATGACCCTCGTGAACTTCGGCGTCGACGGGTTGTCCAACCCGCGGCTGCGGGAAGGAACCGGACGATGAGCCTCCTGGAGATCAAGGACCTGTCGGTCGTCTACGAGCCCCGTGGGGCCGAGCCGACGTACGCGGTCAAGGACGTGACCCTCTCGCTCGAGCAGGGCGAGTTCGTGGGCCTGGTCGGGGAGTCGGGGTCGGGCAAGTCGACCCTGGGCTTCGCGATCACGCGCCTGGCCAAGCCGCCCGCGCGCATCTCGTCGGGCCACATCGTGTTCGACGGCAAGGACATCGCGCACCTCGACGCCGAGGAGCTGCGCGTGCAGCGCCGCGGCGGGTTCGCGATGGTCCTGCAGTCGGGCATGAACGCGCTCAACCCGGTGCGCACGATCGCGCACCACTTCGGCGACGTCTTCGCGGCGCACGGTCACGTGCCGAAGACGGGCCGTCGTCAGCGCGCGGTCGAGCTGCTCGACAAGGTGCAGCTTCCCTCGACCGTGCTGGACCGCTACCCGGGGGAGCTCTCGGGCGGCATGCGCCAGCGCGTCTCGATCGCGCTCGCGCTCTCGCTCGAGCCCCGCCTCATGGTGTTCGACGAGCCGACGACGGCGCTCGACGTGCTGGTCCAGCACGCGGTCATGGACACGATCCGCGAGCTCCAGGCGGCCGAGGGCTTCACGGCGGTCCTCATCTCGCACGACCTGGGGGTCGTGCTGGAGTCCGCGCAGCGCGTCGTCGTGATGCACGAGGGCGAGATCGTCGAGGACGGTGCCTCGCGCCAGGTCTTCGAGGCGCCGCGTCACGAGTACACGCAGATGCTGCTGTCGCACTACGCGGACCCGCGTGCGGAGGTCGTCGAGCTGCCGGGCTTCGTCCCGCGAGCGGGCGGCCGCCCCGGGGCCGGCACAGCCGGCACGCCGGACGCGTCCGGCCGGTCCGTGGCGAGCACCGGCACGAGCGCGACCGCCGCGGCGGACCGGGGCGCCGAGACCGCCCGCAGGCAGGACGGCTCCGTGCGCCGCGCGGCGCAGGACGCGATCGTGGTCGAGGGCGTGTCCAAGGTGTACCCGGCCCCGCGCCGGGGCGAGCAGCCCGTGGTGGCCGTGGACGACGTGTCGTTCCGGCTCGAGCCGGGGGCGGCCATGGCTCTCGTGGGGCAGTCGGGCTCGGGCAAGTCGACCATCGCCAAGATGGTCACCGGGGTCGAGCGGCCCACGTCGGGGTCGGTCACGTTCGGCGACCTGCGTGTCGACCGGCTGCGCCGACGCCAGCTCAAGGTCCTCCACAGCGATGTACAGATGGTGTTCCAGGACCCGTACTCCGCCCTGAACCCGCTGCACACGGTCGAGTACACGCTCACGCGGCCGGTCGAGAACTTCACCGGGCTCAAGGGAGAGGCGGCCCGGGCTCGCGTGCTCGAGCTGCTCGACACCGTGGGCCTCACGCCCGTCGAGCAGTACGCGGCCAAGCTGCCGCACCAGCTCTCGGGCGGTCAGCGGCAGCGCGTCGTCATCGCGCGGGCGCTCGCCTCGAACCCGCAGGTCCTCATCGCCGACGAGCCCGTCTCGATGCTCGACGTGTCCCTGCGGGCCGGGGTGCTCGCCCTGCTGGAGGGGCTGCGCGCCGACACCGGCGTCTCGCTCCTGTACATCACGCACGACCTGCTCTCGGCGCGCGTGGTCACCGACCGGATCATGGTGCTGCACCACGGCAAGGTCGTCGAGCGCGGGGAGACCGCGCAGGTCCTGCGCTTCCCGGAGGACGAGTACACGACCACGCTGCTCGACGCGATCCCGCAGCCGGCCCGCCGGTTCTCGGGCGGGGGAGCGGCATGAGCGCGGGCACGGTCCGGGGGACGGGCCGCGTGCGGGCGGGCGCGCCGTTCTCGGTCCTGCCCGTGCCCGACGGCGTCACGCCCCTCGTCCTGGACCTGGCGGTCGGTCCCGTCTCGGCCTTCCGTGCCGACGTGCCCGGCGGTGTCCCGGCTCGTGGCGTCGCGCTGGTCGTGCCAGGGTTCACGGGTTCCAAGGAGGACCACCGGCTCCTGCTGCCGCTGCTCGCCGCGAACGGCTACGACGCGTGGTCGTACAGCCAGCGGGGCCAGGGGGACTCGGTGGCCCCCGAGGGGGTCGACGCGTACGGCCTCGACGACTTCACGGGCGACGCCCTGGAGGTCGCGGAGATCGTCCGTGACGTCACGGGGGCCCGCGACCTGCACCTCGTGGGTCACAGCTTCGGCGGTGTGGTCGCCGGGGCGGCGGCGATCCGCGACCCGCGCCCGTTCGCCGACCTCACGATGCTCTGCTCGGGGCCGCGCGGGTGGGCGGGCCGCAAGGACGCCGAGCGCGCCCGGCTCGTGGGGGCGGGGGGTGTCGTGGACCTGTGGACGCTCGACAACGCCGAGCTGTCCCGGCGCATCGAGGTGCGCCCCGCGGTGCTCGACGCGCTCGACGCCGAGACCCGCTTCCTGCGGGACCGGTCGATCGCGACGAGCGTCGACAACCTGCTCGGTGCGATCGACGTCCTCGAGGACCCGACAGACCTCACGCCCGGCCTGGCCGCGACGGGCCTGCCCGTACTCGTGGCGCACGGCGTCGACGACGCCGCGTGGCCTCAGGAGTGGCAGTACGACATGGCCGGCCGGCTCGGCGGACGCTACGCCGTGATCGACGGTGCGGGGCACCTGCCGAACATCGAGAACCCCGACGCGACGGCCGCCCTCCTCGCAGACTTCTGGGCCGGCCGCCCGCCCGGGCCCCCCGGACCGCAGGGCGGCTCCTGAGGCGCGCGGCGCCGTCGGGCACACAAACAGACCGACCGAACCATCGAACGAAGGAACACCACCGTGCTGCACTTCCCCGAGGGCTTCCGCTGGGGCGCCGCGACCGCCGCGCACCAGATCGAGGGCAACAACGTCAACAACGACTGGTGGCCGCGCGAGCACGCCGCCGGGACCACGATCGTCGAGCCCAGCGGCGACGCCATGGACAGCTACCACCGCTACCGCGAGGACATGGAGCTGCTCAAGAGCTTCGGCCTCGACACGTACCGCTTCTCGATCGAGTGGAGCCGCATCGAGCCCGAGGAGGGCTTCGTCTCCCGCGCCGAGATCGACCACTACCGCCGCATGGTCGACACCGCGCTCGAGCTGGGCATCGAGCCCATGGTCACGCTCATGCACTTCACGGTGCCGCGCTGGTTCGCGAACGACGGCATGTGGCGCAACCCGAAGGCCGCCGACCGCTTCGCGCGCTTCACCGAGCTCGCGCTCCCGATCCTGGGCGACGACGTCAAGTGGGTCTGCACGATCAACGAGCCCAACATCGCCGCGATGATCGCGGGCGGCGAGGACCCCGCGAACCTCGTCGCGTACGGGCTGCCGGACCCCGACCTGCAGGTCGCCGACACCCTGCTCGAGTGCCACCACCGCTCGCGCGAGGTCCTGTCCGGGGTCGACGGCGTGAAGTCCGGCTGGACCGTCGCGACCCAGGCGTTCCAGGCCGAGCCCGGCTGCGAGGACGTCGCCCGCGAGTACGGCTACCAGCGCGACGACTGGTACCTCGAGGCAGCCAAGGGCGACGACTGGGTGGGCGTCCAGGCCTACACGCGCACCATCATCGGCCCCGACGGGCCGCGCCAGGTCCCCGAGGGCGTCGAGACCACGCTCACGGGCTGGGAGTTCTACCCCAAGGCCCTCGAGGAGGGCGTGCGTTCCGCGTGGGAGCTCACCGGCGGCGTGCCGGTGTTCGTGACCGAGAACGGCATGGCCACGGCAGACGACGCGCGCCGCATCGACTACACCGAGGGCGCGCTCGCGGGCCTGCACGCCGCGATCGCCGACGGCGTCCAGGTCGAGGGCTACCTGCACTGGAGCCTGCTCGACAACTACGAGTGGGCCTCCGGGTTCCGCCCCACGTTCGGGCTGATCGCGGTCGACCGCGAGACGTTCGTGCGCACGCCCAAGCCGTCCGCGTACTGGCTGGGCGAGGTCGCGAAGGCCAACGGGCTGACCGTCCGCTGACCACCCGACGTCCGACGCGCGCCACCCGCGCGTGAGCCGGCCGACCCCGCGCCCCCGACCCGCCCGCACCCCGGCGGGCGGGGGCGCGCCCGTCACCCCCACGAGGAGAACCATGAGCACCGGCACCACCCCCACCGCAGCGCAGCCCGCCTACCTCGACCCCTCGTTGCCCGCGGCCGAGCGCGTCGAGGACCTGCTGGGGCGGATGACCCTCGCGGAGAAGGTCGGCCAGATGCTCCAGCTCAACGCCATGGACGACCTCGACGAGATCGTCCGGGTGCGCCTGGCCGGCTCGATCCTGCACGCCTCCCCGGCGCGCGTGACCGAGGCGATCGAGCTCGCGCGCGGCACGCGCCTGGGCATCCCGCTCCTCGTGGCCGACGACGCGATCCACGGCCACGCGTTCTTCCCGGGCGCGACGGTGTTCCCGACCCAGCTCGGCATGGCCGCGACCTGGGACGCCGACCTGGTCGAGCAGGTCGGCCGCGTGACCGCGGTCGAGGCCTCGGCGACCGGGCTGCACTGGACGTTCTCCCCGGTGCTGTGCGCGACGCGCGACCTGCGCTGGGGGCGCGTGGGCGAGACGTTCGGAGAGGACCCGTTCCTCATCGGCGAGCTGGGGGCCGCGATCGTGCGCGGATACCAGGGTTCGGGCCTGTCGGACCCGACGGCGGTGCTCGCCACCGCGAAGCACTTCGCGGGGTACTCCGAGACCCAGGGCGGGCGCGACGCGAGCGAGGCCGACCTCAGCCCGCGCAAGCTGCGGTCCTGGTTCCTGCCGCCGTTCGAGCGTGTCGTCCGCGAGGGCTGCGCGACCGTGATGATCGGCTACCAGGCGATCGACGGCGTGCCCATCACCGCGAGCCGCTGGCTGCTCGACGGGGTGCTCAAGCAGGAGTGGGGCTTCACCGGGACGCTCGTGACGGACTGGGACAACGTGGGCCGCATGGTCTGGGAGCAGCACGTCAGCCCCGACCACGCGGCGGCCTCGGCCGTCGCGGTCGACGCGGGCAACGACGTCGTCATGGCGACCCCCGGGTTCCTCGAGGGCGCGCTCGAGGCCCTGGGCGACGGGCGGCTGCGCGAGGAGCAGATCGACGACGCGGTGCGTCGCATCCTCACGCTCAAGGTCGGGCTCGGCCTGTTCGAGGACCCCCGCGGACCCGACGACGCGCGGCTCGTGAGCGACGTCGGTTCGTCCGCGCACGCCGCCGTGAACCTGGAGGTCGCGCGGCGCTCGCTCGTGCTGCTCGAGAACGACGGGACCCTGCCGCTCGCGGGCGGGCTCGCCGGCGGGCCGGGTGCCGCTGCCCGCGCCCTGCCGACCGACCGCCCGTGGACGGTCGCGGTCGTCGGTCCGAACGCGGACGACCCGCACTCGCAGCTCGGCGACTGGGCCGGGGCCTCGGGCCAGGTGAGCTGGATCCGCGACGGGCACCCGCGCGAGCTCGTCGAGACCGTGCTCGACGGGATGCGCGCGGTCGTGCCGGCGGACTGGACCGTGACGCACGCGCGCGGAGCGGACGTCGAGGTGCTGGCCCCGGACCCGGACGGCGCGACGTTCCCCGACGGGCAGCCGCGCCCGCCGGTCCTGGTCTCCGCGCCCACGCGCCCCGAGCTGCTCGACGCGGCCGTGCGCGACGCCCGCGCGGCCGACGTCGTGGTCGCCGTGGTCGGCGACACCATCGCCCTCACGGGCGAGGGCTGCTCGACCGCGACGCTCGAGCTCCAGGGCGGTCAGGTCGAGCTCCTGGAACGCCTCGTCGAGACGGGCACGCCGGTCGTGGTCGTGCTCGTGGCGTCCAAGCCGCACGTCCTGCCCCCGGTCGTGCGCCGCGCCGCCGCGCTGGTCCATGCCGCGAACCCGGGCATGCGCGGCGGGCGGGCCGTGGCCGAGCTCCTGCTGGGCCTCGTCGAACCGACCGGGAGGCTCCCGCTGTCTTACGCGGCGCACGCGGGCCAGCAGCCCGTGTTCTACCACCAGGTGCGCGGCCAGCACGGCACGCGCTACGCCGACATGAGCCAGACCCCGCCCTACGTCTTCGGCGAGGGGCTCTCCTACACGACGGTCGGGTACGCGGACCTGGAGGTCGAGCCGGGCACGGGCGAGGACGGGACGTTCGGGCCCGACGACGTCGTGCGCGCGAGCGTGCGCGTCACCAACACGGGGGAGCGGCCCACGGTCGAGACCGTGCAGGTCTACGTCCACGACCGGGTCACGTCGGTCACGTGGGCCGACCGCGAGCTCAAGACGTTCCGTCGCGTGCCGCTCGCGCCGGGGGAGTCCGCGGTGGTGCGGGTCGAGGTGCCCGTCGCCGACTGCACGCTCGTCGACGCGGCCGGGAACCGGGTCGTCGAGCCCGGCGACTTCGAGCTGCTCGTGGGGCCGAGCTCGCGCCGCTCCGACCTGCTCGGGGCGGAGTTCCGGGTGGGCTGACCGCAGGACCCTCCGCGGTGCCCGGCGACTCGGCCAGAGGCCACCCGGGAACTCGCGTCATGGATCCGTTTCCATCCGGTCTCATCTACAGGAGCCAAGAACAGACCGGATCACAAACGTGGGCGACGTGCGGCGGCCACTGACGGAGGAACCATGTCCATCACGGAGCGAACGTCCGCGGAGTCACCCCCACCCGACGAGGTGCAGGAGGAGGTCGTGCTCTCCCGCCGTGAGCTCGTGGTCCTCACGCACCTCACCGAGGACATGACCCTGGAGCAGCTCGCGGCGATCCTGTTCGTCACGCGGAACACGGTCAAGTCCCAGCTGCGCAGCATCTACCGCAAGGTCGGCGTCTCGAACCGGGCCGACATCCTGCGCTGGGCGCGGGACCGCGGCATCTCCTAGGCCGGACCCCGGGCCAGACGCCGGCGCGCCCTCGGGCGTGCGGACGCGCACCCGAGGTGCGCGCCGGACAGGTGGTGGGATGCTCGAGGGACGGGCCGGTCGACGACGACGGGCCACGAGGTTCCGAGGCGAGCATGGGACAGGAACAGCAGGAGCCGGACGACCCGACGGTCACGGATCCCGACCACTACCGCGTGGTCTTCGAGAACGAACGGGTCCGGGTGCTGGAGTACGAGGACCAGCCGGGCACACGCACGCACCCGCACCATCATCCCGACAGCGTGATGTACACGCTGAGCGGCTTCGAACGGCGCATCTCGTCGGGCGACCGGGTCATGGAGGTCGTGCTGGGGCCGGGGGAGACGCGCTGGCTGCCGGACCAGGTGCACGTCGGGGAGAACACCGGGACGACGCCCACGCACGCGATCTTCGTCGAGCTCAAGGAGACGGCCGCAGGCCCGCGGTCGGGCGAACGAGAAGAGGGTGGGCTCGGGGCCACTTCCTGACCCGTCGCCGCGGCGGTGTCAGTGGAACTCGTGACCCGCGTCGTCGGTGCCGACAGCCTCCATCGTGACGTCCTCGCCCGGGGCGGAGGGCAGTGCGACGAAGCGCATCTCGACCAGGACCACGTCCTGGCACTGCGGGCACAGGCGCTGTTCTTTCCATCGGCGGTGCGGCATCGCGATCCTCGGTTCTTGCGGGTAGAGCACGGCCGTCGCAAACGCCCCTGACCGGCCGCCGGCCGGTCAGGGGCGTTGTCTCGCTGGGGTGGCGACGCGGGCAGGGGCTCGCGTCGCCGTCGCTGATCGTAGCCCCTGGCGACGGTCCGCGGATACGGGTCCGAGAAGTTCTCACGGCGCCGTCCAGCGGGTCAGCGAGCGAGCCGTTCCACGACCCTCCCGTAGAGCCAGGGGGCGTGCGCCGCGAGCGGCACGATCGCCCGGCGCGCGGGCGAGGTCGCCCACGCGACGAGGCCGGAGGTCAGCACGCGGTAGTCGCGCGTGACGCGCGACCAGTCGCGCTCGTAGGCGTCCGCGTCGTCCAGGTGCCCGACGGCGGCGCTCGCCTGCGCGAGCCCGACCCGCAGCCCTTCGCCCGTCAGGGCGTCCACGTACCCCGACGCGTCCCCGACGAGGCGCACCCGGCCGGTGCTGCGCCGTCGGGAGCGTTGGCGCAGGGGCCCCGCGCCGCGCACCGGGCCCAGCGGTTCGGCGTCCCGCAGGTGCTCGCGCAGCTCGTCGAAGCCCGCGAGGGCGTCGTCGAAGTGCGTCCCGGTGGGCCCCAGCATCGCGATCCCGACGACGTCCGGCGCCACGGGCGTCACGTACGCCTCGACGTGGTCGCCCCAGTGGACCTCGACCAGGTCCGTCCACGCGGGCACGCGGAAGTGGCGGCGCAGGCCGAAGCGGCGCCGCGGGTCCGGGCCGGGGCGTACGGGCGGTGCGGTGCCGCCGAGCTCGGTGGGGATGCGTGCGGCGTGCGGCGCCAAGTCCACGCCCGGGTCCGCCGCGACGTCGGTGCCCTCGGCGCCGTGGCGGCTGCGCGCCAGGAGCGACTCGTGCGCTGGCGCGTCGGCCCCGATCTCGAGCCCGGCGAGGCGCCGCACGGTCGAGTGCAGCCCGTCGCAGCCGAGCAGCCAGCGGGCGCTGATCCCCGCGGCCGACACCTCGGCGTCGGTCTGGTCGATCCGCTCGACCCGGCCGGTCACGGTCGCGGCCCCGAGCGCGGCCGCGCGCTCGGCGAGCGCGGCGTGCAGCGTGGTCCGCCGCACGCCCCGGCCCTGCCCCGCCCTGAAGAGGTGGTCGGCGTGCCGGTGCGCGTCGCGGTAGCTGATGCCGCGCAGCACGTGGCCGTCAGGATCGACGTCGAGGGCCTGGAGCGCCCGCAGCGCGCCCGGCATGAGGCCCTCGCCGCACGCCTTGTCCACAGGACCTGTGCGCGGTTCGACCACGACGACGTCGTACCCCGCGAGCCGCGCCTCGATCGCGGCGGCCAGCCCGACCGGCCCGCCGCCCACGACCAGGACGTCGGTGTCGGTCACGTGCGGGGGAGCGCGTCGAGCGCGCGCTCCTCGGCCGGGAGCCGGAACCGCAGCAGCAGCACGGCGTTGAGGACCGTGAAGACGAGCGCGGTCGTCCAGCACGAGTGGACGAGCGGCAGGGCGAACCCCTCGACGACCACGGCGACGTAGTTGGGGTGCCGGAACCAGCGCTGACCGGGGTGCTGCGCGATCCAGCGGTAGGGTCCGCGGTCGACCCACGGCAGCCCGGGGACCACGATCACGCGCGTGTTCCACCGGGGCCCGAGCGAGCTGATGCACCACCAGCGCAGCGCCTGGCTCGCGACCACGAGCACGAACGCGGGCCACCCGACCCACGGGATGAACGGCCGGTCCGCGACGTTGACCTCCACGACGCACGCGACGAGCAGGCCCGTGTGCAGGGCGACCATCGCGGGGAAGTGGCCTCGCCCGGTCTCTATGCCGCCGCGCTCGAACGACCACCTCGCGTTGCGCGCCGAGACCACGAGCTCGGCGAGCCGTTCGAGCGCGGTCGCCCCGACCACGACGTAGAAGAAGACGAGCATCAACCCTCCAGCGGCGACGCGGGCAGGCGCAGCAGCACGAGCTCGGCGCTCACGCCCGGGCCGAACGCCATGAGGACCCCGTGCTGCGGGCCCGTCGCGCGCGGCGTCGGGGGGCGCCGCGCGGGCGGGTTCTGCCCGCGTCCTGCGAGCGTGGCGGCGAGCACGTGCAGCACCGACGACGAGGACAGGTTCCCGACGGCGGCGAGCGACTCCCGGCTGAGCCGCAGGTCGGCCTCGTCGAGGCTCAGGGAGTCGCGCACGACGTCGAGGATGCGCGGCCCGCCCGCGTGCACGACCCACGTCCCGACGTCCTCGGTCACGAGGTCGTGCTCGGCGAGCAGCGACTTCACGTCGCCCGCGAGGTGCGCCGCGATGACCTCGGGCAGGCCCGCGGACAGCACGATCCCGAACCCGCTGTCGCGGATCGTCCAGCCGAGGTGGTCGGCCGTCTCGGGGTACAGGCGGCTGCGCGTGTCGACGACCTCGACGCCGCGGGGGGCGCCGTCGGGCAGCCCTGGCGCGAGGCCCGCCGGGTGCGCGTCGCCGACCATCACGACCGCGGCCGCGCCGTCGCCGAACAGGCCCGTCGAGACGAGGTTCGCCATGGAGTCGTCGCCGTGCTGGAGCGTCAACGAGCACAGCTCGACCGAGACCAGCAGGGCCACGTCCTGCGGGTGCCCGGCCAGGTAGTCGTGCACGCGCGCGATGCCCGCGGCTCCCGCGACGCAGCCCAGCCCGAACGACGGCAGCCGCTTGACGTCGGTCCGCAGACCCAGGCGCGTCACGAGCTGTGCGTCGATCGAGGGCGCCGCGATCCCGGTCACCGAGGTGAAGAGCAGGAAGTCGACCTCCTCCGGCGCGACCCCCGCGGCATCGAGCGCGGTGCGGCACGCCTCGTCGGCGAGGTCCGTGCCGACGCGGATGAAGTGGTCGTTCGCGACCCCGAACGACGTGAGCCCGGCGTACTCGTCGAGGGCCAGGGCCGTGTGGCGGGTCCGCACCCCGCTCGCCTCGTGCAGCCGCCGGAGGACGGCGCGCTTGGCGGGCGACGGGGTCAGCAGGGGCCCGATCGTGTCCGTGATCTCGCTCTGGGGATGTGCGACGCCCGGCAGTGCCGGTCCGACCGCGAGCAACCGCGACATTCCCGCATCGTGTCACGGCGACGCGCAGGCCGCGCGTTGCTAGCGTCGGATGGTCGAGGACCTCCACGACGGCGGGGACGGCAGAGACGGCGGTGCGGTGACGAGGACAACGAGGGAGACGGCCCTGGCGACGGCGCGGGGGCTCGCTCTCGCGAGCCATGCGGGCCCCACGGTCGTGGTCACGGTTCTCGCGGGCTTCTTCGCGGCAGGCGTGGGCTCGGGCCCCGGCCCGACGGCGCTCGTCACGGCCGCGGTCCTCACCGGTCAGCTCTCGGTCGGGTGGTCCAACGACTGGCTCGACGCCCGGCGCGACGTCGCGGTGCAGCGCACCGACAAGCCCGTCGTCGCGGGCCTCGTCACGACCCGGCAGGTGCACGCCGCCGCGCTGGTCGCCGCAGGGCTGTGCGTGGTGCTGTCGCTCGCGACCGGGATCGTCGCAGGGCTGGTGCACCTCGTGGCCGTCGCGAGCGCGTGGTCCTACAACGCGTGGCTCAAGTCGACCGTGTGGTCCTGGGCGCCCTACGCGGTGTCGTTCGGTCTGCTCCCGTTGTTCGTCGTGCTCGCGGGCCCCGGCCGCGCCGCCGCCCCCTGGGCCATGACCGCGACCGCGCTGCTCGGCGTCGGGGCCCACGTCGCCAACACCCTGCCCGACCTCGAGGACGACCGTGCCACCGGCATCCGCGGGCTGCCGCACCGGCTCGGCCGGACGCGGGCGAGCGTGCTGGCCCCGACCGTGCTCGTCGCGGCCGTCGCGGTCGTGGTGCTGGGCCCGCCCGGGCCGCCGAGCGTCGCGGCCTGGGTGGGTGGGGCCGTCGCGGTGGCCCTCGCGGTGTCCGCGGGCGTGGTGGCCGTGCGGCGGACCGCGAGCCGGCTGCCCTTCGCGCTCAGCATGGCCGTCGCGGCGGTGTGCGCGGTGCTGCTGGTGCTGGCGGGACCGGACGTCGCGCTGCCGGGGTGAGCGGCGTCGTCGGGCCTCTGGGCGGCCGGTCAGGCCGGGGCGCGCGTGCGCGACACGAGGAGGCGGTGACCCACCGCGAGCACCGCGACCGCGACCACCGCCGCGGCGACGGTGAACAGGGCGCGTTCGAGGTCGGCCACGAGCACCACGTCCTCGCCGCCCGACGTCTGCAGGATCACCGCCGGGGTCAGGAAGAGCGTGAAGACCCAGTACGGCTGCTTGAGGTACGCCCACCCCGCGGCCCCCGTCAGGACGAGCGCCACGAGCGACAGCACGGCCGGGGACCCGCTCAAGAGGTGCGCCACGACTCCCGCGAGCACCGCGCCGGCGACCGTGCCGCCGACCCTGGCCGCGGTCCGTGAGAGCGTCGCCGCGAAGTACGGCTGGACGACCACGAACAGCGTGAGCAGCAGCCACCACGCGTTGGGCGAGTCGACCCAGCCCATCGCGACGTAGGTCGCGACGCCCGCCAGGACCGCGAGCGCCAGGCCGAAGTAGGTCGCGGTCCGCTCGGGCACGGGGTGGGGGCCGGGCAGACGCATGCCACGCGTGAGGACTCCACCGATCAGCGCCGTCCACAGGCCGCCGAACGCGACCCACCCGGCCATGGCCGCGAGGGCGCCGAGCGACGTCGAGGGGCTCACGGTGCCCGAGGGGAGCGCGACGAGCGGGCCGCCGATGAGCGCGAACGCCGTCTGGGGTCCCACGAAACCGCCGATCCCGTGCCAGCCCCTGACCGCGGAGAAGCCCACGCACGCGCCCAGGACCGTCATGTAGACGGCCCCTGCGAGCGGCCAGTCGCTCAGCGAGACGCCGACCGCCATGCACAGGGCCGTGAGCGGCCCCGCGACGAGCGCGGCGCCCCGCCCCACGAGCAGGCCCACGCCCGCCGGGAGCATGCCGAGGTAGACGAGCGTGCCGTCGTGCTTCCATGGCGAGAGCATGAGCGCGACCATGGGCGCGACGAGCAGCAGGACCAGACCGACCTTGCGGGGGCTCATGGATCACACGCTAGGTCGGCCCGGGGGATTCGGCTCGGCGGGACGGCTCAGTACGGGAGGTCGGCGCCGCAGCTCGGGGTCGCGACGCCGTCGACGCGCATCTGGGCGGCCCAGGTCCACCCGGGTCCGCCGTCTCCGAGGGCATCCGCGGGGAGCTCGATCACGCCGGGGCTCGTGGGATCGGCGCCGAGGCCGGTGTAGCCCGTGTCGAGCGGTGTCGCGTACAGCTGCTGGGCGCCGTCCGGGCCCGTGAGCACGGCCTCGAGCGAGACTGCCGCACCCGCCGGGAGGTCGCCGTACCAGGTGAGCGTGACCTCCGACCCTGGGGCGCCGGCCGGGTAGGGGTGCGTCACCCCCAGGCGGCTGATCGTGCCGGACGCCGTCGTGCTGCTGAACGACGCCTCGCCGAGCCGGGCCGGGTCGGGGCGGTCCTCGTGCTCCCACGTCGTGCAGGCCGCCGACACCGACCCCCCGCCGCTGGTCGTGGTGGGGCCGTAGCCGTACAGCAGCCCGGCCACGCACAGGACGGTCGCTGCCCCGGTGACGACTCTCGACCCCCTGCGGTCCTGTCGGACGAACGGCGCGAACGACGTGTGGGGCTCGGGCGCGACCGACCTCACGACGACCGTCGACAGCAGGCCGTCCGCGAACGTGCGGTGCTGCTCGTCCCACAGCGGGCGCAGGTATCCGACGAAGCACAGCGCGTCGAGGAGGTGCGCGAGCCAGCGCAGCACGGTGGTGAGGAAGCCGACCGGGCGGCCGGAGTCCCGGTCGACGACGACGATCCCCACGGCTCGCTTGCCGGGCGTCGCTCCCGTGTACGCCTGGAGCAAGGTCATCGCGAGCACCGCGCCGATCATCCACGCGCTCTCGGACCAGGTCATGCCCTCGAACGCGCTGCCCGTGCTGCCGTTGTTGTCCAGACCGGGGAGCGCGCTCGGCGCGACCCCCGGGCCGACGACCACGAACATGAGCCCGGCCAGGATCGAGTTGTCGAGCAGGAACGCCCCGACGCGACGCAACCAGCTCGCGTACGGGCCGAAGAGCGGGGCGTCGTCGAGGTCGGTGAGGTCCGGGAGGGAGGGGGCGCGGCCGGGAGGGAGGGCGGTCGCGGGGTGCGCGGCGGGCTCGGCGAAGCCGTAGGCGGGGGCGGCGGCCGAGGCCCCGACCGCTGCCGGGACAGGCTCGTGATGGTCACCGTCGTGCGGTGCAGGCGTCGTCGCGGGGTCCCCCATGGGACGAGGGTCCCAGATTCGGTGCGGGTTGTCAGCCGGCCCCCTCGTGGGGGCGGCCGAAGCGCAGCGGCTCTCAGGCCGTCGCGCCCACGGGGGCCGCGCTCGCAGACGCCTCGGCGGGCAGCTCGTGCAGCGCCGCGACGAGGGGCGCGAGCTCCTCGACCTGGCAGGCCTCGGTCAGCGCCTGCTCGAGGGCCGCGTCGTGCGTGGGCCGGGCCTGGCGCAGGAGCTGTTCGCCCTGCGGGGTGAGCTCGGTGTAGATGCCGCGGCGGTCGTCCTGGCACAGGATGCGTGTGAGGAGGCCGCGGTCCTCGAGGCGGTTGACGAGGCGCGTCGTGGCGCTGCTGCTCAGGGCCGCGGCGCGCGCGAGCTGCTGCATGCGCATGTGCCAGCCGTCCTGGCGCGAGAGCGCGTCGAGCACGGTGTACTCGACGACCGAGAGGCCGTGGTCGGCCTGGAGCGCGCGTTCGAGCGCGGCGTCGAGGATGCCGTGCAGCGCGGCGAGCGTGCGCCAGCCCTGCGAACGGATCTCGACTGCGTCGTCCCCGATGCCCATGCGTGCCTCCTGTGCTGTCGTGACGTCGCTCTCAACTATACCGCTTGTGTGAACTACCGGCGCGTGCAACTATTTAGGAGGCGCCTGCAACTACTGCACGCGCCGGTTGTTGCACACACGCTGTTGCGCGAGGTGCCAGACACAGACAAGGAGCAGCGCATGCCGCTGGGTCTTCTCGCCCTCGCCGCCGGGGGCTTCGGGATCGGGCTCACCGAGTTCGTCATCATGGGTCTCCTGCCGGAGATCGCCACCGAGCTCGGCGTGACCGAGGCCGTCGCCGGTTACCTCATCTCGGGCTACGCGCTCGCGGTCGCGGTCGGCGCGATCGGTCTCACGGCCGCCGTGATCCGCCTCGACCGCAAGACGGTCCTCGGCAGCCTCATGATCCTGTTCATCGCCGGGAACCTGCTCTCCGCCCTCGCCCCCACCTACGAGCTGCTGCTCGCCGGACGCATCCTCGCGGCGCTGTGCCACGGCGCGTTCTTCGGTATCGGCGCGGTCGTCGCCGCGGACATGGTCGCCCCGGCCAAGCGGGCGGGCGCCATCGCGACGATGTTCGCGGGCCTCACGACCGCCAACGTCCTGGGCGTACCGTTCGGCACGTTCCTGGGCCAGCAGTACGGCTGGCGCTCGACGTTCTGGGCCATCACGGCCATCGGCGTGGTCGCGCTCGTCGGGATCGTGCTGCTCGTGCCGTCCACGCGCCGGGCGTCCCTCACCTCGCTCACCCCGTCCCTGCGGACCGAGCTCGCGGCCTTCCGCACCCCGCAGGTCTGGTGGTCCATCCTCGTGACCGTGCTCGGGTTCGGCGGCATGTTCGGCGCGTTCACCTACATCGCGTTCACGGTCACCGAGGTAGGCGGGTTCGCGACCTCGAGCGTGCCGTGGCTGCTGGTCCTGTTCGGCGTGGGGCTGTTCGTCGGCAACTACCTGGGCGGCAAGGCCGCGGACCGCTTCCTGACCGCGAGCCTGCTCGCGATCCTCGGCGCGCTGACCGTGGTCCTCGCGGTCTTCGCTCTCACCGCGACGAGCCAGGTCATGACCCTGGTCTCGCTGTTCCTCATGGGGGCGTTCGGGTTCGCGACCGTGCCCGGCCTCCAGATGCGCATCATGGGCCACGCCCAGGCCGCCCCGACCATGGCGTCGGGCGCCAACATCGCTGCGTTCAACGTGGGCAACGCGCTGGGCGCGTGGATCGGCGGCCTGACCATCGCGGCCGGGCTCGGCTTCACCTCGCCCCTGTGGGCGGGCGCCGCGCTGACGCTGCTCGCGGTCGTGGCGCTCGGCGTCGCGACGCTCCAGGAGCGGCGCGCGGTGCCTGCCGTGCCGCCCGTGCCGCACGTCCCCGTCGCGGCGCGCTGACTCACCTACCACCTTCAGGAGGAACCATGACCAGCACCACCACCGTCCCCGCGGTCGCCCTGCGCGGCGGGGCGAGCATCCCGCAGCTCGGCTTCGGCGTCTTCCAGGTGCCCGACGGCGAGACCGCCCAGGCCGTCTCGCTCGCCCTGGACGCGGGGTACCGCAGCATCGACACGGCTGCCGCCTACGGCAACGAGAAGGGGGTCGGCGCGGGCATCGCCGCGTCGGGCCTGCCGCGCGACGAGGTGTTCGTGACGAGCAAGCTGTGGATCGACGCGATGGCGCGCGAGGCCGTGCGCCCCGCTTTCGAGCAGAGCCTCGAGCGGCTCGGGCTCGAGCGCCTCGACCTGTACCTGATCCACTGGCCCGTGCCCGGGGCGGGCCGCTTCGTCGAGGCATGGGAGGAGCTCGTCGCGCTGCGCGACGCCGGGCTCGTCCGGGAGATCGGCGTCTCGAACTTCACGGCCGCGCACCTCGACGCGGTCGTCGCGGCCACGGGTGTGACGCCGGCCGTGAACCAGGTCGAGCTGCACCCGGCGTTCGCCCAGCGTGCCCTGCGCGAGCACCACCGCGAGCTCGGGATCGTGACCGAGGCGTGGAGCCCGCTGGGCCAGGGGACCGTGCTGGGCGACCCGGTCCTGGGTGCGATCGCCGGCGCGTACGACGTGACGCCCGCGCAGGTCGTGCTCCGCTGGCACCTGCAGGCCGGGACCGTCGCGATCCCCAAGTCGGTGACCCCCGAGCGCATCGCGTCGAACCTCGACGTGCTGGGCTTCGAGCTGTCGGCCGAGCAGGTCGCGGCGATCGACGGGCTCGACCGGGCCGACGGCCGGATCGGACCGGACCCGGACGCGTTCAACGGCTGAGCTGCAGCTCCTGCGCTGCGGCACCCGCCGCCGAGAAGTGAGCAGATGCCCCTGATCTCCCCGGATCAGGGGCATCTGCTCACTTCTCGGCGCGCCCGAGCTCACCGGGTCAGGCGCAGGCGTTGATCGGTGCGGTCGCGCCCTCGCGTACCTCGAAGACCACCTCGTTCCCCTCGTCGTCGGTGAACGTGGCACGGTCTCCCTCGACGAGCAGCCAGCCCTTGTGGAACGGGCTGTCCCAGTCGCGGGGAGGGTCGCCGCCGCCGGTGTCGAGCGGACCGTCGACCCGCTGGTACCAGAGGCCCTCGTAGGTGAGCTCGTCGATGCCGCAGTGGGTGTAGAGGCTGTACGGGATGCCTCGCTGCGGGGGCGTCTCCGGGGACGAAGCGACCGGGGTCGGGCTCTCGACGGGAGTCGTCGGCCCTGAGCAACCGGTTGCCAGCAGGGGTGCGAGGGCGAGCCCGAGGACGGTGGCGGGCAGCGCGTGCCGGGTCGGTCGGTGCATCGGTCCCCCTCAGTGTGTCTGACGCTCTCACCCTGACTGTGTCGTGACGCCCCCGGTGCTTGCACCGCGAGATCGGGCCCGTTGTCGTGCGACCGGGTGATCCGGCGACGACGAGCCCGATCTCGAGCGGGGTCAACCGCGGGCCGACTCGCGTGTCACGCCCCGCCGTGCGCCTCGCACCCCCGGGAACGCATGCTGCCGCGCCCCGAGCACGATCCCCACGACGGGTACCGCGAGCGCGACCGTCGCCCACGGCAGCGCGCCGGACCCGCCCGCACCCAGCACCACGCCGCCCACGATCCCGCCGAGCGCGAGCGCCCCGTTCCACGAGGTGACGAACGCGGACTGCGCGATGTCGGCCGCAGGACCCGCTGCTCGCGCGAGCGCCGTCTGGAACAGGGTCCCGCTGCCGCCGAACGCGAAGCCCAGCGCGGCGACCGCGGCGTAGACCGCGACGGGGGAGCCTGCCGCGACCGCGAGCGTCAGGCCCGCGACCCCCAGGAGCGTCGCGGCGAGGACCGTCATGACGCGCAGGTGCGTGTCGATCAGGGCACCGATCACGACGAGGCTCGCGAACGACGTCGCGCCGAGCACCGCGAGCAGCACACCGGTCTGCGCACCGAGCCCGACGTCCTCGAGGAACACCGCGACGTACGTCGAGAACACGTTGTAGGCGAGGACCGTCATGCCCGTCACGAGCACGATCGGCGCGACGCCGGGCAGCCGCAGCGCCCGCCCGATCGGCACCTGCGTCCCGCGCGGCTCGCCCGGGAAGTCCCGCACGCCCCAGCGCACCCATGCCGCCAGCCCGAGGCTGAGGATCGTCATGGCGCCGAACGCCCAGCGCCACCCGACGGTCGCGCCCAGGGCGGTCCCCGCCGGGACGCCGAGGGCCAGCGCGAGCGGCGCGCCGCCCATCGCGATCGCGAGGGCTCGCCCGGCCTGCTCCGGCGCGGCGAGGCGCCGTGCGTACCCGGCGAGGAGCGCCCAGGTCAGCCCGGCGACGAGCCCGGCCGCGAAGCGCGCGCCGAGCGTGAGGGCGTAGCTCGACGACACGGCGGTCACGGTGTTGGCCACCGCGAACCCCGCGATCGTCGTGAGCAGGAGGCGGCGCCGGGGCCAGCGGGCAGTGGCGCGGCTGAGGGGGATCGCGGCCACGATCGCGCCGATCGCGAAGACCGTGACGGTCTGCCCGGCGGCGCTCGCGGCGACCCCGAGGTCGGCGCTGAGCGCGGGCAGCACGCCCGCGGGCAGCACCTCGGTGAGGAGCGTGACGAACCCGGTCGCGGCCAGGGCGAGCAGTGGCAGCAGGGGAAAGCGCGGGCCCGACGGCGGAGCGTCCGTGGGTGCGCCCGTCCGGTCGGGGTGCGTGGTCGCCTGGTGGGGCGCCGGGGGCGGTACGGGTGCGGCGGGTGCCGCGAGCGTCGGGGGAGCGTCGGTCGACGACTCGGTCGGAGCGGTGCAGGTGGTCATAGGGTTAGCATGAATGTCTGACATGGATGTGAAGGTCAAGCCCGACCCGCGAGAGAGGCGTAGCGCATGCGCATCGGCGAGCTGTCCCGCCGCACCGGCACGGCCACCCGGCTGCTCCGGTACTACGAGGAGCAGGGCCTCCTGACCCCGCAGCGCGAGGAGAACGGCTACCGCGAGTACGGCGAGCACCTCGTCGACCGGGTGCTCCAGATCCGGGGCCTGCTCGAGGTCGGCTTCCCGACCCGGATCATCGCCGAGCTGCTGCCGTGCCTCAACCAGCCCCGCGAGATCCACCTGCACAACGCCTACCCGGACAAGATCGCGCTGCTCGAGACCGAGCTGGGGCGGATGACCGAGCGCATCGACACCCTCACGAGGAACCGGGACGCGATCGCCGACTACCTCGAGCGCATCCGCGCGGACGCGGCACCGGCGGCCGCTCTCGCCGAGAAGTGAGCAGATGCCCCTGATCCGAGCGATTCAGGGGCATCTGCTCACTTCTCGGCGGCTATCACCGCAGCGGGTCGAACGGCCTGATCTCCGGCGGCGCGGTCCCGGTCATGATCTGCTCGGCGAGCAGCCTGCCCGTGGCGGGGCCGAGGACGATGCCCCACATCCCGTGCCCTCCCGCGACGTACACGCCGGGCGCCCGCGTGGCCCCGACGAGCGGCAGCCCGTCGGGGGTCACGGGCCGGGAGCCGACCCACTCGTCGTGCCGGTCGTCGAGGTCGACGCCCTGGAACAGGTCGCGCACGGACGCGAGGATCGCGTCGATGCGGCGCGGCTGGAACGGCTCGTCGGGGCCGCGGAACTCCATGGTCCCCGCGATGCGGAACCGCCCCTGGTAGGGAGTGCACGCGACGCGGCGCGCCGGCAGGTAGATGGGCTGCTCGACGGGCACGTCGGTCTTCACGGTGAACGAGTAGCCTCGCCCGGCCTGCACGAGCGTGCGGACGCCGAGCGGCTTCGCGAGCCCCGGGAGCCACGCGCCGGTCGCGAGGACCGCGATGTCGGCGACCACGGGGTCCTGCCCGTCCACGAGCACCTGCACACCGCGCCCTTCCTGGGCGCGCAGCCCGGTGACGGTCGCGTCGGTCACGATGCGCCCGCCGCGCGCGCGGACCGCGTCGCCCAGCGCGCCGACGAACGGCCCGGGCTCGACGAACCGCTGGCCTTCCAGGGCGTAGACCGCGCGCACGCGGTCGGTGAGCTGCGCAGGCCGCCCGACGGCGTCGGTCCCCTCGGGCGCTCGGCCCTCGCCCGGGTGCGGCGTACCGGAGGGGCCAGCGGCGCCGTCGGGCCGGTCGATGCGGCGCAGCGGGACCACCTGGCCCGCGGCCTCGACCTGGGCGATCTCGTGGAGGAACGGCGCGGCCTGCCTCTCGTGCTCGAAGCCGATCACGAACGGTCCGGGCGTCGAGCGGGCCGCGACGCCGTGCGCGGCGAGCTCGTCGAACGCGTCGAGCGCGAGCCGGTCGATCGGGGTGAGCGCGGCCATCGCGCGGTCCCACGCGCGCTGGGTCGCGTGCGTCGCGAACCGGGCCAGGAAGGACCACAGGCGCGGGTCGAGCCGCGCCGGGACGTGCAGGGGCGCGGCCGGGTCGAGCAGCGCCTTGGGGGCGTAGGTCCAGAGCGTGGGGTCGGCCAGCGGCATGGCCATGCCGGGCGTGAGCCAGCCGGCGTTGCCCCACGACGAACCTGCGGCGACGCCCTCGCGGTCGAGGACCGTGACCTCGACGCCGAGCCGCTGCAGGTGCCAGGCGGTCGCGAGACCCACCATGCCTGCGCCGACGACGACCGCCGTGCGGGGGGCGGGGGAACCAGGGGTGGTGCGTGACGGGGTGGTCATCGGGGGCTCCTTTGCCCTGAGACGTTGTCGACCCGGCCTCGAGGATGCTGAGGCCGGGTCGTGGGAGACGGGTTGCGCCTCACCCCCATGGTGGAGGGATCTTCGGTAGGGTTCAAGCAGGCCGACAGGTTGTTCGCGAGAGGGGCGTCTGGCCGAACGATCTTCATCCGGGTGACGAGAGTGGGGGACCATGCCGAACGATCTTCGGGCCGGGTCGACGCAGGTCCAGGCGGCCGTGCTCGACGAGACCGACCGCCGCATCCTCGCGGTCCTCGACGCCGACGCGCGCGCCACCAACAAGGCCGTCGCGGACGCCGTCGGGATCGCGCCGTCGACGTGCCACGCGCGCATCCGCTCGCTCCAGGAGCGCGGCGTCATCCAGGGCTTCCGCACCGAGATCGACCCGGCGGCCATGGGCCGCAGCCTCCAGGCGCTCATCGCGGTGCGCCTGCACTCGCACGCCCGGTCGGGCCTCACAGCGTTCCGCGACTACCTCGCGGGGCTGCCCAACGTCGAGGGCATCTACTTCGTGACGGGGGACCGGGACTTCATGGTCCACGTCGCGGTGCGCGACTCGACCGTGCTGCGGGACCTCGTCGCGAGCACGCTCAGCGTCCGCCCGGAGGTCGCGGGCACGAGCACGACGTTGATCTTCGACTACCTGCGGCCGTGAACGTCGCCGTGCCGTCCCTCGACCAGGCGGTCCAGGAACGGGGAGACGAGCTCCTCGACGCTGCCCCACACGTCGTCGAGGGGGGCGCCCGACTCGATCATGCGTGAGGCGGAGTTCACGATCGCGTTGATCAGCTCCGCCGAACGCTCGACGTCGCGGCTCCCGAGCGCTCGCAACGCATCACCGAGGGGTCGCACGAGCTCGTCGTGCATGGCCCGGGAGCCGTCCATCACGGCGCTCGGCGGCCCGACGGTCGCCAAGGCCGTCGCGAGGGCGTGCTCGCCCTGGGCGACGAGCTCGAGGTTCGCGCGGAGGTAGGCGACCACTCGGGCACGATCGTCAGGAGCCGCGTCCATGGCCCGCGCGACCGTGGCGGACCACCGTGGGAAGACGTCCTCGACCATGGCGAGCAGCAGGTCGTCCGCAGAGCGGAAGTACTGGTAGACGCTCGGTCGGGCGAGGCCCGCACGCTCGGCGAGCGCTGCGAACGTGGGCGGGCGCCCCGTCTCGGCCAGGATCGACCGTGCGGCATCGAGGAGCACTCGCATCTGCGCCGCGCGGTGCTCGGCGACGGTCGGGGCGCTGATGCGGGGCACGGTTCTCCTCAGGACGGTCTCCCTGCCCCGCCCGGGGCAGGGAGACGTGGATCAAGCGCTCAGTCTCCCATCCTCCATCTGCACGACACGGTCGCAGTGCTCGAGCACGTCGTGGTCGTGGGTCACCATGACCGTCGCGACGCCGTGCTCGTGCGTCTCCGCCGCGAGCAGCCGGACGACCTCGTGGCTGCGCGCGCGGTCGAGGGCCGCCGTGGGCTCGTCGACGAGGAGCAGCGCGGGAGCGGTGACGAGAGCTCGGGCGATACCGACGCGCTGGCGCTCGCCGCCCGAGAGCTCGTGCGGTCGCCGGTCGGCCTTGTGGCCCATGCTGACCTGCTCGAGCAGCGTCAGGGGGTCCCGGCCCCTGCCCTTCGCACCGACGACGTGCAGCGCGAACCGCAGCTGGTCGAGGGCCGTCAGTGCGGGCAGGAGGTTGCCGGACTGGAACACGAAGCCGATCCGCTCGCGCCGCAGCGCGGCCTGGTGTGCCCCGGTGAGCGACGAGACGTCGGCGCCGTCGATGCGGACCGTGCCCGACGAGGGGCGGGTCAGCGCCCCGGCGACCGCCAGGAGGCTGGACTTCCCTGCTCCGGACGGACCCACGACCGCGAGCAGCTCGCCCGGCGCGACCGTGAGGTGCACGTGGTCGAGCGCGGTCACTGTCGAGTCGCCGTCGCCGAGGGTCAGGAAGACGTCGTCGAGCTCGAGCCCGGCGCGGGTGGGCGTCGGGGTGGTCGCGAGCTGGGGGGCTGGGCGGGTCATCGTTGTCCTCCGAGAGCGGTGAGGGGGTCGACGCGGGCGATGCGGCCCACCGACGCGGCGGCGCCCGCGAGGCCGAGCCCGACGAGCAGGACCGCAGCGAGCGCGAGCGGTCCGGCTTCGAGGGCGAACGGCATGGGGGTCGACGTGAGCAGCGCCCCGAAGCCGATCCCGGCGCCCATGCCGACCGCGGTGGACACCACGAGCAGGACGGCCGCCTGGCCGAGGGCGTCGCGCACGAGGTACGACGTCGAGGCACCCATGGCACGTGCGACCGCGATCTCGTGCTTGCGCTGGATGGTCCAGACCGTGAAGAACGCACCGACGACGAGCGCCGAGATCGCGTAGAGGAAGACCTGGATGAGGTTGAGAGTGAGCGTCTCGGCCGCGTAGCCCGGCGACCCGTCGAAGGACTCGGTGAGGGACACGGCCGTGGTGCCGGCGGCCGCGTCGCCGGCCGCGAGGTCGAGGTCGGCTCCGTCGACGGCGGCGAGCGCGACAGCGGTCGCCTCGTCGTACGCCTCGGGCCGGATCTCGGACCCGTCGGCCGCGCCCGCGTGGATCTCCTGCCACGTCGTGAGCGGCACGTAGGCGACGTCGACGTGCCCGAACGTGTGCTGACCGTCGAGCACGCCGACGATCGTGAGCTCGGTGCCCAGCCGTTCGACCGTCACGGTGTCCCCGACGCCGAGACCGAGCTCGGTCACCGTCTCGCTGACGACGATCCCGTGCGGGTCCCCGAGGATCTCGCCGCCGGACAGGTCGGTCGCGGACGGAGCGACGAACGACCCCGGCTCGACGCCGAAGAGTGCCAGGTCGACGGCCTCGCCGCCGGGGCCCTCGGCGTTGACGAGCTGGTTGCCGAACAGCGCTGCGTCGGCGACGTCGTCGCGGGCGGCCCAGCGTTCGGCCTGCTCGCGGTCGACCGTGCTGCGGGAGAACGCCGAGTCGACGGACGTGTCCGCGCCGAACGCGAAGGCCGTCACGGGCAGCTTCTTGAGGCCCGACACACCGTCGTTGACGAGTCCCGAGGACAGGCCCGACAGGAGGACGACGAGCACGGACACGAGCGCGACGACCCCTCCCATCAGGGCGAATCGTGAGCGCGCGAACGACAGCTCGCGCCACGCGAGAAACATGGTGCTCCTTCCCGGCGGGCACGAGTTGCCGACGCCGTGTCGGCAAGGATACCAACACGGCGACGGGAACCTGCTTCGCCGGAGTCCCCCGGGATCCGAAGGCTCGCGTGAGCGCTGTCAGCCCGCGAGCGCCCGCGCCTCCTTGTCCGGGTCGAGCCCCACCCGGGGGCGGTCGGCGCGCTGGGGAGCGGCGCCGTCGGGCAGGGTTCCCAGCCAGGCCCAGGTGTCGGCGACCGTCTCCTCGACGGGCCGGTTGCGCAGGCCCGCCTCGATCGCGCGCGACACGTCGCCGCGGTGCAGGGTGTCGTGCAGCTCGCCCGGGGGGAGCCAGACGGGCAGCTCGGTCCAGGGCTCGATGCCCGCGGCCGCGATCACGTCGGGCGCGGTCCAGCGCAGCTCGGCGTCCGAGCCGGTCGCGGTCACGCACGCGTCGAGCAGCTCGCCCATGGTCGCGTGGCCGCTGGGGCTCACGACGTTGAACGGCCCGCTCAGGCCCTGCTCGGTCGCGTCGAGCACGAACGCCGCGAGGTCGCGCGCGTCGACGTACTGCAGGGGCAGTGCGCTGGGCCCGGGGGCGAGCACGGGGCCGCCGCGCGCGATCCGCTGCAACCACCACGGCAGGCGTCCGACGTTCTCCCGCGGCCCCAGGATCAGCCCCGCCCGCGCGAGGATCGCTCGGTGCCCGAACGACTCCTCGACCGCCAGCTCGCCGCCGCGCTTGGCGCGCGCGTAGTCGACGTCGGCGCCGTCGTCGGGCGAGGCCTCCACGAGGGGAGCGTCCTCGCCCGCGCCGGCCTCGGTCGGGTAGGTGTACACCGACCGGCTCGACACGTACACGTACCGGCCCACCCGGTCGTCGAGCAGGCGGGTGACGTCGCGCACGGCACTCGGGGCCCCGGACCACGTGTCGACCGCGACGTCCCACTCGCCCTCCGCGAGGGCGTCCAGGCCCCCGACGACCGTGCGGTCGCCGTGGCGGACCCGCACCCCGTGCGGGGCCTCGCGCGTGCCCCGGTGGAACGTGGTGACGTCCCAGCCGCGGGCCAGGGCGTCGTCGCCGACCGCCCGCCCCACGAACTCCGTCCCGCCCAGCACCAGCAACCGCGTCCCGTCCGTCATACCCACGACTGTGCCCGCTGCGGGCGCGGTGCGAAAGCGCGCGACGCCCAGGGCAGACGCCTCGGCGCGTGCGATAGTGACCCGGCCGCTCGTCGCGCAGCGGGCGCTCGCGGTCGCGGGCGGGACGAGGAGGCTGTGAGCCGGGGAGGGAGGACGCCGTGGCGGGTCGACGGGTGCGGGTGCCGCTGTGGGCGGTGGCCGTCGTGGTGGCGGCGTCCGTGGTCGCGGTCGGATGGCTCCCGCTCGACGCCGCGGGAGAGCTCGCGGCACGCGTCGGGCCGATCCTGCTGTTCCTCGTCGCGATCACCGTGGTCGCGGAGATGTGTGCGGCCGCAGGCCTGTTCGACGCCGCGGCCTCCTGGGCGCTGCGTCTCGCCCGGGGCAGCCGCCTGCGCCTGTGGGGGCTCGTGGTGCTCCTCGCGAGCACGTGCACGGTCGTCCTGTCGCTCGACACCACGGCCGTCCTGGTCACGCCCGTGGTCCTGACGATCGCGCGGCGCACCGGGTCCCGGCCGCTGCCGTTCGCGCTCACCGTGCTCGCGCTCGCGAACACGGCCTCGCTGCTGCTGCCCGTCTCCAACCTGACGAACCTGCTCGCCGCCCACCGGCTCGCAGGGCTCCAGCCGGGCGTCCCGTACGCCGCGACCATGTGGCTTCCGGCGCTCGCGGTGGTCGCGGTGACGGTCGCCTACCTATTCGTGGCGCACCGCCGCGACCTGCTCGGGACGTTCGACGCGCTCCCGCTGGCCGCCGAGCGTGACCGCGTGCTCCTGCCGCTCGCCGCGCTCGTGACGGTCGCGCTCGGGGCGTGCTTCGCCGTCGGGCTGCCCGTGGCCGCCGTCGCGGTGGCCGGCGCCGCCGTGCTGCTGGGCGTGACGCTCGTGCGGCGCCGCGACCTCGTGGCGCCCGTGGGCGAGCTCGTGCCCTGGCGGACCGTCCTGGTCCTCGCCTCGCTCTTCGTCGCCGTCGAGGCGTGGCAGGTGCACGGCCTCGGCGACCTGCTCGCCCGGTTCGCGGGCACCGGGACCGGGACGGGAGACCTGCTCCAGGTCGCGGGGGCGGGCGCCGTCGCGGCCAACGTCGTCAACAACCTGCCCGCCTACCTCGCGCTCGAGCCCGCCGTCGCGGGCGACCCCGCACGGCTCGCGGCGCTGCTCGTCGGCGTGAACGCGGGCCCGCTGGTCACGCCGTGGGCGTCGGTCGCGACCGTGCTGTGGTGGGTCCAGTGCTCACGGCACTGGATGGGGTTCCGCGAGGTCGGCTGGTGGCCGCTCGTCCGGCAGGGGCTCGTGCTCGCGCCGCTCGCCGTGGTCGCCGGGGCGCTCGCGGTCGCGGCGGTCGTGTAGCCGGGACGGAACCCCTCAGCCCCGCACACCGATCCACAGCCTCCCGTGCGGCACCAGGTCCACGCTCCGGTGCTCCACGAACCCGATGCGCTCCATCCCCTCGACCCGGGCCGGGTCGACGACGGCGGTGAGCAGCGGGCCGTCCACGGGGGCGCCGTCGGGAGTGCGGTCGGTACGCGCGGGCGCGTCCACGAGCAGGCGCAGGGTGGCGGTGCGGGCTAGGCCCTGGACGTCGGGCGCGACGGCCGCGGCGACGAGGATGAGGCGCGGGCGGACGGCGTCGAGCGCGTCGGCGATCACGGACTGGGCGACGTCGAGGGCCTGACGGGTCGCGACGCGGACCGGCTCGTCGTCGGCGGGCTCGTCGAGCGGGTCGACGCCCACCTCGCGCACCAAGACCCCGCGCAGCTCGTCCTCGAAGGCGGGGACCTCGGGCGGGAGCCACACGGTCGTGGCCCGCAGCCCGTCGGCGTCCTCAGCGACCCAGATCTCGCCCTGCTCCATGATCCCGTGGCTCAGCACGAGGCGGGTCGCGGACGAGAGCTGCTCGGGGTCGACCGGGGCGTCGGGGGTGCCGTCGCCGTCGAGGTCGACCACGGGGTGGTCCGCGGTGAGCAGCCGGGCGACACCGGGCACGTCGACGAAGCGCGCGCGGCGGACGGCCACCTGCGGCGTGGCGCCGAGGCGCTCGGTGTCTGGGGTGGGCATCGGGACTCCGATCCGTCGGGGGCTGCGACCTCCCGCCAGTCTCGCCCGTCCGCCTGGGAGGGGGCTGTGCGCGAGAGGATGGGTGCGCCCTGCCCGCACGCCCGTCGTCGCCCGAGGAGACCCCGTGACCGTCCTGCGCTCGATCCTGCTCTTCGGGGCCGCGGCCCTCTTCGAGATCGGTGGTGCGTGGCTGGTCTGGCAGGGGGTCCGCGAGCACAAGGGGTGGGTCTGGATCGGGGCGGGGGTCGTGGCGCTCGGGCTGTACGGCTTCTTCGCGACGCTCCAGCCCGACGCGAGCTTCGGGCGGATCCTGGCGGCGTACGGGGGAGTGTTCGTCGCGGGCTCGCTCGTGTGGGGCATGGCCGTCGACGGCTTCCGGCCGGACCGGTGGGACGTGCTCGGGGCGCTGCTGTGCCTCGTGGGCGTCGCGGTGATCATGTACGCGCCGCGTCCGGCGTAGGAGGCCTTCTCCAGGGTGCCCGACGGCGGAGCGCACCTTCTCCGCGAGGGTGCGCTCCGCCGTCGGGCGGGCGGGATTCCCGCGTGACCCACGCCACCTCCGGGTCCGGGGAATAACCCCGGGACCCTCCCGGTTCTCCTCCAAGTACATGCAAATGCATCAACTTGTAGGACGAGGGAGCAACCCCCATGCAGTTCGGCATCTTCACCGTCGGCGACGTCACCACCGACCCCGTCACCGGTCGCACGCCCAACGACACCGAGCGCGTGCGGTCCATGCTCACCATCGCGAAGCACGCGGACGAGGCAGGCCTCGACGTCTTCGCCACGGGTGAGCACCACAACCCCCCGTTCGTCCCGTCGTCCCCGACGACGATGCTCGGCTACCTCGCCGGGCAGACGAAGAACATCATCCTGTCGACCTCCACGACGCTCATCACCACGAACGACCCGGTGAAGATCGCCGAGGACTACGCGATGCTCCAGGTCATCTCGGACGGTCGCATGGACCTCATGATGGGCCGCGGCAACACCGGCCCCGTCTACCCGTGGTTCGGCAAGGACATCCGCGAGGGCGTCAACCTCGCGATCGAGAACTACGCGCTGCTGCGCCGCCTCTGGGAGGAGGAGGTCGTGGACTGGCAGGGCAAGTACCGCACGCCGCTCCAGGGCTTCACGGCCACGCCGCGCCCGCTCGACGGCGTCGCGCCCTTCGTCTGGCACGGCTCGATCCGCACCCCGGAGATCGCCGAGCAGGCCGCCTACTACGGTGACGGCTTCTTCCACAACAACATCTTCTGGCCCATGAGCCACACCAAGCAGATGGTCCAGTACTACCGCCAGCGCTTCGAGCACTACGGCCACGGCAAGGCCGACCAGGCGATCGTCGGGCTCGGTGGCCAGGTCTTCATGCGCAAGAACTCCCAGGACGCCGTGCGCGAGTTCCGGCCCTACTTCGACAACGCGCCCGTCTACGGGCACGGCCCGTCGCTCGAGGACTTCAGCGCGCAGACCCCCCTGACCGTGGGCAGCCCGCAGGAGGTCATCGACCGCTACGGCGCCATGCGCGAGCACGTCGGCGACTACCAGCGCCAGCTGTTCCTCATGGACCACGCGGGCCTGCCGCTCAAGACGGTCCTCGAGCAGATCGACCTGCTGGCCGGCGAGGTCGTCCCCGTGCTCCGCAAGGAGATGGAGGCCAAGCGTCCCGCCCACGTCCCGAGCGACCCGCCGAGCCACGCCCAGCGCGTCGCGAAGGCCCGTGCCGAGGGCAAGATCGCGGAGCAGGTCGTCGCGGCCGCCGACCACTGGACGGGCCGGACCGCCGAGGACGACATCCAGGCGGCAGAGGCTGCCGAGGGGGCCACGGGCACCGGCGGCACCGCCCGCCAGGGCTCCGCGTTCGGTCTCTGACCCGACCGTCCGCCCGGGAGCGGTCCCGGGCGGGGGGGGGGGGGGGGGGGGGGGGGGGGGGG
>NZ_JACSQE010000010.1:3562-13395 GCF_014836745.1 Oerskovia gallyi | reverse complement strand
CCCCCCCCGGCCGCCGGGGCGCGGCCCGGGGGGGGCCGGGCCGCCCTTGTGGCCAGGGGCGGCCCGGCCCCCAGCACCACCGGGCCACGCACCACCGGGCCACGCACCACCGGGCCACGCACCGCCCGCCGCACGCACCACCCGCCGCACGCACCGTGCGGCACACTCGAAGAACCCTCACGAACCAGGAGCACCACCTCATGACCGCTCGCCAGATCGTCGCGATCTCCGCCGGCCTCGGCCAGCCGTCCTCGACCCGCCTCCTCGCAGACCGCCTCTCCGCCGCCACGGTGGCCGAGCTCGGCGACCTGGGCGTCGCCGCCGAGGTCACGACCGTCGAGCTGCGCGACGTCGCCCACGCCATCACCGACGCGATGCTCACGGGCTTCGCGAGCGGTGACCTCGCCGAGGTGATCGAGAAGGTCACGGGCGCGGACGCGCTCGTGCTGGTCACCCCGCTGTTCACGACCACCTACTCGGGCCTGTTCAAGTCCTTCGTCGACATCCTCGACAAGGACTCGCTCCAGGGCATGCCCGTGCTGCTGGGCGCGACGGGCGGCACGGCACGGCACTCGCTGGCCGTCGAGTACTCGATGCGCCCCCTGTTCACCTACCTGCACGCCGACGTCGCGACGACCTCGGTCTTCGCGGCCACGGACGACTGGGCGGCCGAGGGGGACGGCACGCACGACGCGGGCCCCCTCCCGGCCCGCATCCGCCGCGCGGCCAAGGAGCTCGCGACCACGCTCGCGGCCCGCGACCCGCGTACCGCGACGGGCATGTTCGACGGCGTGCCGTCGTTCGCGCAGATGTTCGGCAAGTAGGGGGTCCCGCGCGAAGACCCACCGGCGCGCCGGGTGGTGGACCCGGACGAGGGACCGGGGTGCGCGCCGGGGACCCGCAGCGGTGCGGGAGACGAAGGCCCCGACGGTTCGCCGTCGGGGCCTTCAGCCGCCCGGGGGCTGAAGGGTGGGTGAAACGCGGGGTGACCCGCATCACCCGTCGCCCGGGACGTCTCCTTCTCGGTGTGCGCCCGACGACGCGGCGCCGACAACCCACCACCTCCCGAAAGGCACGTCCATGTCCACCCTCTCCGTCAACGGTCCGGCGATCTCCCGCCGAGGCTCCGTCTCGACCCACGTGAGCGACGCCGTCGACGCCCTCGCACGCTTCCTGACCCGCTGGTCCGTCCCTGCCCTGCGGGTCGCCCTCGGCCTGGTCTTCCTCGGCTTCGGGGTCCTGAAGTTCTTCCCCGGCGCGAGCCCGGCCGAGGTCGTCGCCGAGCGCACGATCGACACCCTGACCCTGGGGCTCGTCCACGGCACGGTCGCCGTGGTCGCGACCGCGGTCGTCGAGTGCTTCATCGGGATCACGCTCGTCACGGGCTACTGGCTGCGCGCGGGGCTCGTGGTCATGGCCGGCGCGTTCGTCGGGATCCTCGCCCCGACCGTGCTGTTCTTCGACGAGCTGTTCGGCTCGGGCATGACGCTGCTCGGGCAGTACGTCCTCAAGGACGTGGTGCTGGTCGCCGCGGCGACCGTCGTCGGGGCCTACGCGCTGGGGGCGCGGCTTCGTCGCACGGCCTGACGGCTCGACGCGAGATGCGGCCAGGTGGGGTCACGGTCCGTCCGTGACCCCACCTGGCCGCATCTCGACGACGGGGCCCGCGGCCCGGTGCGCCCCGTCCCCCGGGGCGCGCGCGGAGCACCCGCGTGCCACGCTGGGCGCATGCCTGCGAGGGACGACGACGTGACCTCCCACCCGGCGCCGCCCGCCGCGCTCCCGCCGGACGCCCCTGCGCTGCGCAACCTGCTGCGGCTGAGCGTCCCGGCGGTGCTCGTCGGCGTGATCTCGGCGCTCGTGCTGTACGCGCTCGACTGGTTGTCCGCCGAGGCCGAGGACGTCCTGTGGACGGTCCTGCCGGGCGCGCTCGGTGTGGACCCGGACTCGCGCTGGTGGATCTTCGGGATGCTGACCGGTGCGGGCCTGCTCGTGGGGCTCGTCGTGTGGCTCGTCCCGGGACACGGCGGCCGCGACTCCGCGACGACCGAGCTCATCGCGCCCCCGCTGCCGTTGCGCGTGCTGCCGAGCCTCGCGGTCGTCACGGTGCTGGGGCTCGCCGGGGGAGTGAGCCTGGGGCCCGAGAACCCGATCATCGCGATCAACACCGCGCTGCTCGTCGCCCTGGTCGCGCGACTGTGGCCCAAGGTGCCGACGGACCTCGTCGTGATGCTCGCGGCGGCCGCGACGATCGGTGCGCTGTTCGGGACCCCGGTCGCGGCCGCGCTCGTGTTCACGGGGGTCGTCGCGGGCTTCCCCCGGGGTGGCCCGCTGTTCGACCGGCTGTTCCTGCCGCTCGTCTCGGCCGGCGCGGGGGCCATGACCATGGACGCGTTCGGGCGTCCGTTCGCGTCGATGGACCTGCCCGACCTCGGGGTGCCGGACATCGGCGACGTCGGCATCTCGCTCGCGGTCGCGACGGTCGCGGCGGGCGCCGCGCTGCTGGGCGTGCTCGCGTTCCCGTACGTGCACCGGTTCTTCCACGGCATGCGCAACCCGGTCCTGTACGTGACGCTCGGCGGCGTGGTCCTGGGCGTCCTGGGCGCGATCGGTGGCCCGCTCACGCTGTTCAAGGGCTCCCAGCAGTCGTTCGAGCTCGTCCAGCAGCGCGCGGACTTCTCGACGTGGAACCTGGTGCTCATCTTCGCGGTCAAGCTCGTGGCGCTCGTGATCGCGGCCGCAGCGGGGTTCCGGGGCGGGCGGATCTTCCCCGCGGTGTTCATCGGGGTCGCGGCCGGGGTGGCCGTGAACGCGGCGTTCCCGGGAGCGCCGCTCGGGCTCTCGGTCGCGAGCGGCGTCCTGGGCGTGGTCCTGGCCGTCGGGCGGGACGGGTGGATCGCGCTGTTCGTCGCGGTCGCGGTCGTCGGGGACGTCGGGGTGCTGCCCGTGCTGTGCCTCGCGATCCTGCCCGCGTGGCTGCTGGTGCGCAGCGCTCCCGAGATGCTCGCGGCCCCCGAGGTCACGGACGAGCCCGTGCCTCGCGCCGGCACGGGCGGCGACTGACGGTCCTCGGGGCGTACGAGGCGGGGCTGGTACGGCAGCCGGGGCGGTGACGGCACCCCGGCGGCGGCCCCGCCTCGTGGGTCCCTGCGCCCCGACGCGGCGTAGGCTTTCCCGGGGGCTCGGCCCGGGCCCACCACACCTTTCTCGAAGGACACAGGCAGCACCATGGTCAACCTCGCGTACGTCATCGCCGGATCGGAAGCCACCGGGGGAGCCGGCATCCAGGCCGACCTCAAGACGTTCCAGGAGCTGGGCGTCTACGGCGTCGGGACCCTGACGTGCATCGTGTCGTTCGACCCGAAGAACGACTGGGGCCACCGGTTCGTCCCGGTCGAGCCGCAGGTCATCGCGGACCAGTTCGAGGCCGCGACCAGCACGTACGACCTCGACGTGGTGAAGATCGGCATGCTCGGCACGCCCGCGACGATCGACGTGGTGGCCGAGTCGCTCGCGAGCCAGCGCTGGCACCACGTGGTCCTCGACCCGGTCCTCATCTGCAAGGGCCAGGAGCCGGGCGCGGCCCTCGACACCGACACCGCGCTGCGCGAGAAGATCCTGCCGTTCGCAACGGTCATCACGCCGAACGTGTTCGAGGCCAAGGTCCTGTCCGGCATGGAGAAGATCGAGTCGGTCGACGACCTGGTCGAGGCCGCCGAGCGCATCCACGCGCTGGGCCCGGACTTCGTGGTCGTCAAGGGCGGCGTCGAGCTGCCCGGACCGGACGCGGTCGACGTCCTGTTCGACGGCCAGGAGATCACGGTCTTCTCCGTCCCCAAGGTGGGCGAGGAGCGCGTGAGCGGCGCGGGCTGCACGTTCGCCGCGGCGATCACGGCCGAGCTCGCCAAGGGCAACGACGTCGAGCGCGCCGTGGGCGTGGCGAAGCAGATCGTCACCGAGGCGATCGAGGCGCGCGTGAGCTCGCACGCGCCGTTCGACACGGTGTGGCAGGGCGCGTACACCGACTGACCCCGCACGTGGCGGGGTCTTGCACCCCGTCACGAGCGACCACCAGGCAGACGCCGTCGACGTGCCGACCCGCGGAGCGCCTAGGCTACGGACCCGTGACCGACAACCTTTCCCCCGCATCCACCGACGGCAACGGCCGCACGGGCGCCCGGCACGAGGTCCCGGCGCCGCTGCGCGACGACGTCCGGCTCCTCGGCCGTCTGCTCGGCACGGTCCTGACGGAGTCGGGGGATCCCGCCCTGCTCGACGACGTCGAGCGCCTGCGCGAGCTCTCGATCCGCGCGTACGGCGAGCACGCGGACGCAGCGCTCGAGGAGGCCGAGCGGCTCGTCGAGAGCTTCAGCCACGAGCGCGCCGAGCAGGTGGCCCGCGCGTTCACCGTGTACTTCCACCTCGCGAACCTGGCCGAGGAGCACCACCGCGTGCGTGTCCTGCACGACCGCGAGGCCGAGCTCGCGCCGTCGGTCGTCGACGACACGCTGCCCGAGGCCTTCACGCAGCTCGCAGACGAGGTGGGGCACGAGGAGGCGCTCGCGCGCCTCCAGCGGCTCGAGTTCCGCCCTGTCCTCACGGCCCACCCGACCGAGGCGCGCCGCCGGGCGATCTCCGCGTCGATCCGGCGCCTGTCGGGCCTGCTGACCGAGCGCGACGCCCTGCCGGTCGGCGGCGCGTCGCTCGCCGAGAACGAGCGCAAGCTCCTCGCCGAGATCGACGGCATGTGGCGTACGTCCCCGATCCGCGCGGCGAAGCCCTCACCGCTCGACGAGGTCCGCACCGCGATGAGCGTGTTCGACGCGACCCTCTTCACGGTCTTCCCGACCGTCTACCGCCGCCTCGACGACTGGCTGCTGGCCGACAAGGCGGGCCACGACCGCCCCCTCGCCGCACCGTTCGTGCGCCTCGGCACCTGGATCGGCGGTGACCGCGACGGCAACCCGAACGTCACCGCGGAGACCACGCGCCAGGCCGCGGCCATCGCGGCCGACCACGCCCTCCAGGCCCTCGAGCGCGCCGCCCAGCGCATCGGTCGCACCCTCACGCTCGACGAGGAGGGCACGCCCGCGTCCGACGGCCTGCGCTCGCTGTGGCAGAAGCAGCGACAGCTCTCCGAGGCCATCACGGCCGAGGCCGCCGCCGAGTCCCCGGCCGAGCCGCACCGCGCGGTCATGCTCGTCGTGGCGCGCCGCATCGCGGCGACCCGTCTGCGCGACGCGGACCTCGCGTACGCGGTGCCCGAGCAGCTCGAGGCCGACCTCAAGGTCGTCCAGGACTCGCTCATCGCCGCGGGCGCGCCACGCGCCGCCTACGGAGACCTGCAGCAGCTCGTGTGGCAGGTGCAGACCTTCGGGTTCCACCTGGCCGAGCTCGAGGTCCGTCAGCACTCGCAGGTCCACGAGGCCGCGCTCGCCGAGATCGCGGAGCACGGCGTGCACGGCCAGCTGACCGACCGCACGCGCGAGGTCCTCGACACCTACCGCGCGATCGGCTCGATCCAGCAGCGCTACGGCATCCGTGCTGCGCGCCGCTACATCGTCTCGTTCACGCAGAAGCCCGAGCACCTGGCCGCGGTCTACCAGCTCGCCGAGCTCGCGTTCGAGGGCGCCGAGGACGCACCCGTGATCGACGCGATCCCGCTGTTCGAGACCTTCGCGGACCTCGAGGCGAGCGTCGAGATCCTCGAGGCGGCGCTCGAGCTGCCCCAGGTCCAGCGCCGCCTCGCGGAGAACGGTCGCAAGGTCGAGGTCATGCTCGGCTACTCGGACTCGTCCAAGGACGTGGGCCCGGTCTCGGCGACCCTCGCCCTGCACTCGGCGCAGAGCCGCATCGCTCAGTGGGCCCAGCGCCACGAGATCAACCTGACGCTGTTCCACGGCCGGGGCGGCGCCCTGGGGCGCGGCGGCGGTCCCGCGAACCGCGCCGTGCTGGCCCAGCCCCCGGGCTCGGTCGACGGGCGGTTCAAGCTCACCGAGCAGGGCGAGGTCATCACCGCCCGCTACGGCGACGCGACCATCGCCGCCCGGCACATCGAGCAGGTGGCAGCCGCGACGCTGCTCGCCTCCGCGCCGTCGGTCGAGCGCCGCAACGCCGAGGCCACCGCGCGCTTCGCGGACGTGGCAGCAGCCCTGGACTCGTCCTCGCGCGAGCACTTCCACGCGCTGGTCCGCAGCGAGGGCTTCCCGCAGTGGTTCTCCGAGGTCACGCCGCTCGAGGAGGTCGGCCTGCTGCCGATCGGCTCGCGCCCGGCCCGCCGCGGCCTGTCGGTCGAGTCGCTCGAGGACCTGCGCGCCATCCCGTGGGTGTTCTCCTGGTCGCAGGCCCGTATCAACCTCGCCGGCTGGTACGGCCTGGGCACCTCGCTCCAGGAGTTCGGCGACCTGGAGCGGCTGCGCGAGGCGCACCGCGACTGGCCGCTGTTCGCGACGCTCATCGACAACGTCGAGATGTCGCTCGCCAAGGCCGACGAGCGGATCGCGGAGCGCTACCTCGCGCTGGGCGACCGTGACGACCTCGCGGCCAAGATCCTCGACGAGCTGCGCCTGACGCGCGAGTGGGTCCTCAAGATCTCCGGGAACGAGTGGCCGCTGGCCGGTCGCCGGGTCCTGGGGCGCGCGGTCCAGCTCCGCAGCCCGTACGTCGACGCGCTCTCGCTGCTCCAGCTCCGCGCGCTGCGCGGCCTGCGCTCGGGCGCCGAGGGGCAGTACAAGGACGGCCTGCAGCACCTGCTGCTGCTCACGGTCAACGGCGTCGCGGCGGGCCTGCAGAACACGGGCTGACCTTCTCGGTGCCGAACATGCGGTTGGCGTCCGTCTCCACCCCGAAACCGACGCCAACCGCATGCTCGACCGACGGCAACCGCATGCTCGGCGAGGGGCCGTCCGGTTCGGCCGGGCGGACGTCGGCCAACCCGACGATCTCGACGCCCGGCCGCACCCGGCGACCCGGGGCGAGCGGCGCCGTTGGGCCGCTCAGCCCAGGCGCGAGCGCAACCAGGCGATGTCCGGGCCCATGTCGCCGTGCGTCTCGCAGATCACGGGCGCCCCGGCCGAGGCGACGACCGCGACCAGCTCGTCGGGCGGGATGAGCCCGTCGCCGAAGTGCGCGTGGCGGTCAGCGCCCGAGTCGAACGTGTCCCGGCTGTCGTTCGCGTGCACCAGGTCGATGCGGCCCGTCACGGCGCGGACCTGGTCGGCGGCGGTGCTCAGGTCGATCCCGCCCGCCCACGCGTGGCACGTGTCGAGCGTGAAGCCGACCTGGTCGCCACCCTCCGCTGCCCCGATCGCGTCCCACAGCCGCCCGATGCTCTCGATCGTGCGGGCCATCGACCTGGCGCCGCCCGCGGTGTTCTCGATCAGGACGGGCACCTTGGCGTCGAGCGCGTCGATCGCCTTGCGCCAGTTGTCGTAGCCGACCGCGACGTCGTCGTTCGCGGTCACGTGGCCGCCGTGGACGATCACGCCCTTGGCACCGATCTCGGCCGCGCCGTCGACGATCTTCTGGAGCGACTTGCGGCTCGGGATGCGGATGCGGTTGTTGGTGCTCGCAACGTTGATGACGTACGGCGCGTGCACGTAGAGGTCGAGGTCCGCGGCCGCGGCGTCCGCGCGCAGTGCCTCGGCGCCGCCGGGGTAGGTGAACTCGGCGCCCTTCCAGCCCTGCGGGTCGCCGAGGAAGACCTGGACCTGGTCGGCGCCGATCGCTCGTGCCTGGTTGACGGCGTCGGCCTGGTCGACGTGTGCTCCGATTCGCATGAGCCCCACGCTACGTGCAGCGGGGGACGCCCGGCACGGCGGAACCCGAGACGCGGCATGATGGGCTCATGGCCATCTTCGCTTTCTCCGTCGCCCCGCTCGGTGCCGGCGAGTCCGTCACGGACGCCGTCGCCGAGGCCGTCCGTATCGTCCGCGCCTCGGGCCTGCCGAACCGGACCACGTCGATGTTCACCGAGATCGAGGGCGAGTGGGACGAGGTCATGGACGTCGTCAAGCGCGCGACCGAGGCCGCGGGGGCCGGCGGGCATCGCGTCTCGTTGGTGCTCAAGGCGGACATCCGCCCAGGTCGGACGGGGGAGCTGACCGGCAAGGTCGAGCGTGTCGAGGAGCGTCTGGCCAAGGACTGACACCCACCGGGACGCCCTCGTCCCAGTGGGTGAAACGCACTCGTTCGAGTCGCTCGCACGGGCGTCGTAGGCTATGCGGCAACGCCGCCGTCCCGGGCAGCGTTCGAGGTCGCTTCCCGAGCCGCAGGAGACCAAGATGCCCCTCTTCGAGGTGGACGCCGAGCGTCCAGTTCTCGTCCGCCCGTCGCAGCCGGCGGGTGGGGGCTTCGGCACGGTCGCGCAGCGCGTGGTCGACGGCCACCTGGACGGCCTGCTCGGTGAGCAGATCTTCCCCGTCAGGCAGGGTGCGTCGATCGACGAGCCGCACCTGCTCGCACTCGACGCCGCGGGCCTTCCCGTCGTGATCGAGGTCGTCTCGGAGCTGACCGAGGAGACCCTGACGCGGGCCATGAACCATGCCGGCCGCGCCGGGCAGCTCACGCGGGCCGAGCTCGCGGGCCGCTACGCCGGGGGCGCGGCGCGGTTCCAGCAGGACGTCACGACGTTCTACGACAACGTGCCGCTCACGCGCTCGCAGGCGACGTCGCGGGCCACCGGGGCCCGCCTGATCGTCATCTGCTCGAGCGCGGAGGACGGCATCGTCGACGCGCTGGACTTCCTGCGCCAGCCCGGGTCGTCGGTGTCGGTCCTCAAGCTCGGCGTGATGCACGGGGCGGACGGGCGCAGGTTCGTCGACGTCTCGCCGCTCGTGCCCGAGCGCACCGCACGTCCGTCGGCCCCGGCCGCCCCCCGCCGCGCGGCCGTCGAGCCGACGCGCTCGGCGCAGCGCACCGCGGACTTCGCCGAGGGCGTCGCGGTGGGCCGTGCGCTCACGGGCAAGCTGCCGATCGTCACGCAGCGCTCGCGC
Source organism: Oerskovia gallyi (assembly GCF_014836745.1). NCBI lineage: Bacteria > Bacillati > Actinomycetota > Actinomycetes > Micrococcales > Cellulomonadaceae > Oerskovia > Oerskovia gallyi. The sequence goes on along the minus strand of NZ_JACSQE010000010.1, from coordinate 4,402 downwards.
TCCGACCGTCGCCGAGGCTCCGAGCTCGAGCCCACCGCGACCGTCTACGGCAGCGCCGCGGGCTCGGCGGACGTGACCGGCACGCTCGAACCGGTCCACGAGCCCCTGCTCGGCGCGGACCGCGGTCGGCCCGACGAGCTCTCCGTGCCGCCCGTCCCGCAGGCGCCGCCGGTCCCGCCCGTGCCGTTGCTCGCGTCGCCGCCCGCGGACGAGGCGTCCGAGTTCGGCCGCTACTCGTCGACGCAGGCTGCGGAGGACGCGCTGTCGTCGCGCACGCCGAGCCGTGCCTCGATCCTGACGCGCGAGTCCATCCGGACCCGGGAGTCCATCCGTACGCGCGAGTCGGTGCTGACGCGCGAGTCGTACGAGGCAGAGGCGCCCGCGTACGACCCGTTGTCGTACCAGCCGCCCGTGAACGTCCCGGTGGTCGACGCCCTCAGCTCGATCGACCCGTTGGGTCAGGACCTTGTGCCGGCCCCGCCTGCCCCGCCCGCTTCCGTGCTGGACGACGACCCGGACGACGACCCGGACCTGCACGCCCTCGCCCGGGCGTTCGGCACGCCCGTGTCGCTCGTGTGGTCGCGCCCGCGTCGTGGGCAGCGCTTCGAGGCGGTCCTGTACCCGGACGGTTTCATCGAGCTGACCGACGGCGCCCGTTTCCGTCACCCGGACGCCGCGGCGATCGCGGCCTCGGGCACGGCGACGGCCGACGGGTGGAGCGTGTGGCGCCTGGGCGACGGCGGGCCGACGCTCACGGACGCCTTCCGCGAGCAGTACGCCTGAGGTCCCTGCCGCAGGAGCGGCGGAGGGGGGGGGGGGGGGGGGGGGGGGGGGGGGGGG
>NZ_JACSQE010000010.1:0-3552 GCF_014836745.1 Oerskovia gallyi | reverse complement strand
GCCGTGGGCGTGCCACCCCTGCGTCGTCCTCGGGGGCCTCAGTCCGTGCTGCGCACCATGGTCCTGATCCCCACGGCCAGCCCGACGGCGGCGGTCACCAGCGCGGCGACCCATCCCCAGGCGGCGGCCGACGAGGTCAGGTCGCCCGCGAAGAGTGCGCGCTCGGCGTCGACCAGGTAGGTCAGGGGGTTGAGGTGGGCCGCGGCCCGCATCCACGACGGGCCGGTCTCGAGGGGCAGCAGCATCCCGGACAGGATCATGAGCGGGAAGAGCAGCGTCTGCTGCACGAGCCAGAACATCCACTCCTGCTTGCGGACCGCGAGGGCCAGCGCGTAGCTGAGCGACCCGACCCCGACGCCGAAGATCGCGAGCATCGCCAGCCCGAGGACCGCGCCGACGGGAAAGAGCTCGAACCCGAACGGCAGCATCACGAGCACGACCACGACCGACTGCGCCGCGATCGGGACCATCTCCTTGAGTGCGCGTCCCACGAGCAGCGACGGTCGGGACAGCGGCGAGACGAGCATGCGCTCGTGCGCGCCGGTGTTGAGCTCCTGCTGGAGGTTGGCTCCCGTGGTCGACGTGCCGAACAGCGTCGTCATCACGAGGATCGACGGCACGAACCACTGCCAGACGCTGCCGCCCAGCGTCCCGGTCGCGCCGCCGTCCTGCCCGCTGAGCGTCCCGACGAGCAGCGGGCCGAACAGCGCGAGGAAGACGAGCGGCTGCACCAGGCCGAACACGACCGAGAACGGGTCGTGGAGCAGGGGGCGCAGCTCGCGGACCAGGACGATCCAGGTGTCGCGGCCCAGGTTCGCGAGCCGGCCGCGGGGGCGGGCTCCAGGGCGTCCCGACGCAGAGCCGGAGCCGCGCTGCGTGCGCGTGGGAGCGGGACCGCCGCCGGTCGTGGTCGTGGTGTCGACGGTGCTCATGCTGCGTCCTTCCCGGAGAGCGCGACGCTCTCGGTGGTCTGTGCCGTGGGTGAGGCGCTGGCCTCGTCTGCTCCGCCAGAGGTGCTGGCCTTGTCTGCTCCGCCCGACTCGCGCAGGCTGCGGCCGGTCAGCGCGAGGAACACGTCGTCGAGCGTGGGGCGGTGGACCTGGGCCGTGGCGACGACGACGCCCGCGTGGTCGGCCGCGCGCAGCAGGGCCGGGAGGAGCGCGGGCCCGTCCGCGGCGCGGGCCGAGACCTGGGTGACGCCCGTGCCGTCGGTCGTCCCGACCTCTCGGACCCCGTCCGCGCGCGAGACGAGCTGCGCGAGGCGAGCGCCGTCGTCGGGCGTGGTCTCGAGGACCACGCGGTCCCCGGCGAGGTTCGTCTTGAGCGCCTCCGCGGTGTCGTCGGCGATGACCTCGCCGTGGTCGACGACGACGACGCGCTCGGCCATGGTGTCGGCCTCGTCGAGGTAGTGCGTGGTCAGGACGATCGTCATGGGGTCGCCCGTGGCGGCGAGCGCGTCGGCCCGCATGCGCAGGACGTGCTCCCACAGGTTCGCGCGGTTGTGCGGGTCGAGCCCGGTCGAGGGCTCGTCGAGGAACAGCAGCGACGGCGAGTGGACGAGGCCCATCGCGACGTCGAGGCGGCGACGCTGCCCGCCCGAGAGGTCCGCGACCTTGCGCGTGCGCAGCGCGGTCAGGTCGAGCGCCTCGAACAGCTCGTCGGCGCGGCGGCGGGCGGCCCGGCGGTCGAGGCCGTACACGACGCCCTGCGTCACGAGCTCGTCGACGGCCCGCTGGTTGTGGCCCGCGGCGTTGCCCTGCCCGACGTACCCGATGTGGTGACGGACCTGCGCGGGGTGCGCGACGACGTCGTACCCCGCGACGGTCGCGCTGCCCGAGGTGGGCGCGATGAGCGTCGTGAGCATGCGCAGGGTCGTGGTCTTCCCGGCCCCGTTGGGGCCCAGGACGGCGACGAGCTCGCCCGGCTCGATGTCGAGCGAGATGCCGCGCACGGCGTGCACGGTCTCGTGGCGGCTCACGACGAAGTCCTTCGTGAGGGAGCGGGTGTGGATCACGGTGTCCTCCAGGAGTGGGTGATGACTCCACCCTGTCGCGGGTAGCGGTCAGGTTCTGTCCGCTACTCGTGCGACGCTGGGAGCATGCTCGAGACCTCGGCCCGGCTCCTCGCCCTGCTCTCCCTGCTCCAGGCCCGCCGCGACTGGCCGGGGGAGGCGCTCGCCGAGCGCCTGCGCGTCAGCCCGCGCACGGTGCGGCGCGACGTCGACCGCCTGCGCGAGCTCGGCTACCCCGTGCGTGCGACCAAGGGGCCCGACGGCGGGTACCGCCTCGACGCGGGCGCCGACCTCCCGCCCCTGCTGTTCGACGACGAGCAGGCCGTCGCGGTCGCGGTCGCCCTCCAGACCTCCCCGGTGGGTGGGCTCGAGGAGCCGGCGCAGCGAGCGCTCGCGACGATCCGCCAGGTCATGCCCGCGCGGCTGCGCGGGCGGATCGACGCGCTCGAGGTGACCGTGGTGCGGTCGTCCGGGCAGGCCGCGCGGCCCGACGTCGACCCGGCCGTGCTGGTCGCGGTGGGCAGCGCCGTGCGGGCGCGCGAGGTGCTGCGCTTCGACTACGACGGCGGGTCCGCGCCGCTGCTCGGCTCGGGCGACGCGGCCTTCCGGCCCCCGCGCCGCGCCGAGCCGCACCACCTCGTGACGTGGGGCGGGCGCTGGTACCTCGTCGCGTGGGACCTCGAGCGCCAGGACTGGCGCACGTTCCGCGTCGACCGGATGACCCCGCGGACGCCCACGGGGCCGAGGTTCGCGCCGCGCGACCTGCCGGCGGTGCCGACGGACCGTGGACACCCTGGCGGAGTGCGGGGAGGGGGCGCAGGGCGGCGCACCACCCGCGGGCAGGGCACCGTGCCCGACGTCGCCGCGTACGTCGCGCACCAGTTCTCCCGTCCGCGGTGGCCCGCCGAGGGCGAGGTCGTCCTGCACGCCCGGGCGGACGACCTCGCGCCGTGGGTGGGGGACCAGGGGCTGATCGAGGCCCTCGGACCGGACCGGTCACGGCTCGTCGCGGGGTCGTGGTCGTGGCGCGGCCTGGCCGCGTGGGTCGGGATGTTCGACGTCCCGTTCGAGGTCGTCGGGCCGGCCGAGCTGCGCACCGCGGTCCGCGAGATGGGGGAGCGGTACCGGGGGGCCGTCGGCGACGCCGGTCGGTGACCTGGTCGATGCTCTGGGGGTGCTCTGTTCGGCGATGCGCGGCGCCGATCCGTTCGGTGACCGGGGTCACGCGAGGCCGGGTTGACCGGAGCGTTCACCTCCCCGTAATGTTCTCGAAGTCAGCCCGGCAGGGAGAGACAGACACCACTGCGAAGCTCTTCGGAGCCGCCGCGAAGTGGCTGTTGCCCCGGACTGAAATCCGACATCTTGATCTGGACGCCTCGTGCCTCCAGAGCCTGACGTCGGGGATCGACCTCCGAGTTTGACCCGGTTCGCCGGGTTTGAAACGAAGAAGCCGGTCTGGTAGGTTAGAGAAGTTGCCCCGAGTGAAGGCCCCTGGTGGGTTGGAGTCGGTGCGTGTCGGTTGCTTGAGAACTCAACAGTGT